>CAZDFE010000064.1:0-6652 GCA_964504755.1 uncultured Candidatus Peribacteria bacterium | reverse complement strand
GTTTTTCATAAATCCCATATCCTGTTTTCGCGTACTGACTTCCGAGAATGTCTCACACGAACTCTCGATCGGGATCTCACCATATTCCTGAGGCTGTGAGTGGTGTAGGATATTTTGGCAATGCGACAATAATTTCTTCTTCTGTTTTTATAATTCCATGAGCGGATTCGAGAAGCATCCTGAGGGCCGCGATCTCACATGAAAGATTATATTTTTGTAGAAAAAAACGGTATGATGCTGAGATATCGAGCGTGGGAATCGAACGAAAACGAATATTCCACGTATATTTCCATTGTTCCCAGGAACCAGTACTATTTTTCGGGATATTTTCTCTGTTTTGATTCTGAAGGGAAGCATCATATACTACCTCCATCATACTCGTTGCAAAAATACTCTTCAGAGGAATGAAGAGTATACTTATAGCACATATGATATGAAGAACGAAGAGCATTATGATTTCTTTTTGGTTTTTGGCTTTATTTTTTTCGTTTCGAAAGCATCAGGCATTTGCTCTGAGATGATCGACTTTACCTCATCGAGCGAGAGTTTTTTGATCACTTCGATATCTGTTATTTTTTTTCCTTTTTGCTTGAGGTAGAGATTTTTCTTTTTGAACTTGATATACGGTCCATAGCGACCATTTTCGATATCGATTCCCTCCTCTTCGAATCGAAGAAGATATCGATTCGCCTCTTTATCCACTTTTTTTACGATAAGATCGAAGCATTCTTCGAGGGTAATATTTTCGAAATCGATGGACTTGGGAACATTTACATAGAGATCATTCCACTTCAGAAATGGACCAAATCTTCCCTTTCCCTTCGTGATAGGATGTCCGTCATATTCTCCGATAGGAGCATTTTCATCCTTTTTCTGCTCGATCAGTTCGATCGCCCGCTCGAGTCCGAGAGAAAATGGATCTTCGGTGCGTGGAATCGAGACAAAAAGCGTATCGTACTTCACATACGGCCCAAATCTCCCCTGTCCGATAATCACCTCATGATCATCGTACATCCCGAGTGTTTTCGGCAACGAAAAGAGGGCGAGGGCTTCATCGAGATTGATATCATCGATCGACTGTCCAGGAGCGAGATTCGCATAGCGAGGTTTTTCTTCCTCTGCGAGTTCTTCGCCCGTTCCGATCTGAACCACTGGGCCAAATCGACTCATACGAGCGAGTACGGTACGATCGGTTTTTGGATCCTTTCCGAGGATTCGCTCTCCTGAGAACTTCCCTTCCGTCCCCATACTGCTTTCGATGCGCTCATGAAATGGGGTATAGAATTCAGCAAGCATTTTTTTCCATTCGAGATTTCCCTCAGCGATCATATCGAATTGCCCCTCGACTTGTGCTGTAAATCCATAATCCATAAATGATCCGAATTCCTGTTCGAGAAAATCCGTCACTACAAAAGCAATATCCGTCGGAAGAAGTTTTTTTGATTCGATCACGACATATCCACGATCTTGGATCGTCTGGATCGTTGGAGCATAGGTCGATGGCCGACCAATCCCCTCACTTTCGAGCTTCTTTACAAGCGCCGCCTCCGTATAGCGTGATGGTGGAAGTGAAAATTTCTGCAGTCCAAGAAATTGTTCCGAAGGAATGATTTCTCATTTCTTGAGTGCGGGAAGTTTTTTTGATTCTTCCTCATTTTCATCATCCGTTCCTTCGATATAGAGTTTCATAAATCCAGGGAACTGGATCACTTCCCCCTTCGCAATCCACTCTTCATCGTGTACTTTCGGAGTAAATCGGTAGGTGGTGGTTTCAACAATTGCTTCCGCCATCTGGGAAGCGACGGTACGTTCCCAAATCAGTCGATAAATACGAGCCTCCTGTCCATCGAGCCCCAGAGCTTCTGGAGTTTTCATAATATCAGTCGGGCGAATCGCTTCATGCGCTTCTTGAGCACTTGCCTGCTTGGTTTTATACTTTCGACCATTCGGAAGCGCGTACTCAGAACCATAGGTTTTCTGTATAAATTCACGAGCCGATTGCAGAGCCAGATCCGAAAGATTCACACTATCCGTTCGCATATAGGTAATATACCCATTTTGATACAGTCGTTGTGCGATATCCATCGTTTGTTTCACACCATAACCGAGCTTTCGAGCTGCTTCCTGTTGGATAGTTGACGTTGTAAAAGTAGCTCCTGGAAGACGTTTTGACTCTCGTTTTTCTATATCTTCGAGGACGAAGTCTTCGACGTGCGGAATCGTATAGAGGATATTTCCTTTTTTATCTTTTGCAGGTTTTACCGAAGCAATCTGAACACCATGGGTTGCAAAAAATTTCAGTGCATCAGCCTCATTTTTGAATTTCTTCGTCTTTCATTCCATTTTCGAGAGTTCGACCGAGAAATGAATCCCTCCAGAAAATAATCCAGCATCGATCTTCCATGATTCTTCAGGAACAAACGCACGGATTTCCCGTTCGCGCTCTACGAGAAGTTTGACTGCTACCGACTGAACTCGTCATGCAGAAAGTCCTGTTCTGATCTTTCGCCAGAGAACGGGTGAAACCTCATATCCCACGATACGATCGAGGATACGACGAGACTGTTGAGCATCCACTAAATCAAGATTGAGATGTCCTGGTGTAGCAAATGATTTCTGAATAGCATCTTTCGTAATCTCATGATAAGCTACTCTATCCGCCGTTTTTGGGTCCAATCATAACACCTGACATAAATGCCACCCGATTGCTTCACCTTCTCGATCAGGATCAGTAGCTATGATGACCCTGTCTACTGTTTTTGCAATACGTCTCAATTCAGCCACACGTTTCTTTTTTTCAGGAGAAATCTCATATTCAGGAATAAATCCGCCTGAAATATCGATACCCATATTCTTCGCAGGCAGATCACGAATATGTCCAAACGAGGCTTCCACTTTATAATCGGAACCCAAGTATTTTTCGATGGTTTTTCCCTTCGCAGGAGACTCGACGATAACTAGATTTTTTGGCATGGGAAATTCATGAGGAATGGAAGCGAGTATGAGAAGACTCGAAAAAAAGTCAACAAAAATAAAGTTTTTGTCATAATTCTCAAACACGAAAAAAGAAAAGCGATACAGAATGTGATGATATATAATCTCTATTTAGGGCTTCTCGCACAGAACGGACCAGGTTCGTGATGAGATAATTTGAGGTTTTGCTTTAACGAAGAGAGTTTACCGATGGATGAAAGAATTGCAAATGTTTTTTTGTATTTTTCGGGATTTTTCATAGAATTACCAACATGAAACTCACTATCAACTTCCTCCTCATTACTCTCTGTTCGATATCATTCATCTCTGGATGTACTATCGATTCTGAAACAAGAAATGAACACCCTACAAATCTCCATTCCGGAGCATATCTCCCTTCGGATAATACACTCAATAATGCCCCAGCTCATTCAGAAGAAATAGAAAAAGAAATTGTACTCACAGGTTCCCATGAAGTTTCAGGAGAATATGATACATCTCTCTCACAGGTAGAAATACTCTTCGAATAAAATACCCTCAAGTGTGAGGGTATTTTCTATGGAATTATCGAATTAACTTCAGAAGACTGCGGATTTCATCATATTCCTTCTCGGTTGGCATTTTCTTCTCAGTGAGACGTTCGATCCCACAGAGAAGTTCTTCATTGGCTGCCTGACTCATCGCACTTCGGATCGCAGAAATCTGCTGAACAATATCTTTCACAGCTGCCTCATCCTCGATCATCTGAATAACTCATCGAATCTGTCATTCGATGCGTCGAAGACGATCTCATACACGCTTTTTTTGGGAAAAATCCTTTACTTTCATAGGAAAAACGACTTAATTACTGACGAGAGTATATAGAAAAAAGAGGGTTGTGCAAGAAAAAGTAGTTTTCCAACATTTTTCAGATTTCTCGGGAAAATAACCTATTTTAGGAAGGGTGTCAAAAAAATATCCCAAGTAATGAGATATTTCACAATGGTATTTTCTGCCATGCGAGAGATGGATTCGTCGGATTCTCATCCCCATAACCCATTTTTGATTTTATATTCTGGCGGAGAGGGGGGGATTCGAACCCCCGGTGCATTACTGCACACACCCTTTCCAAGGGTGTACGATCGGCCACTCTGACACCTCTCCAAAGGTAAGAATTTCAGGAAACACCGTAGCGTGCGAGTAAGGTATCCGAAAAACCTATTTTTGCAAATTATCTTCGAAAAAATTTTCTTTTTGATATTTTTTCATATACTTCTGTCAACTTTTTTTACTATATGTCTGATACTATCTCTGCATTCGTACAACAATTTTTCTGAGGACTCGGCGTAGTCTGTAGTACTATCGAAAGTCGCGTTGAAGGAAGTGATATTTTCGTGAGAGTAGTAACCGATGATTCTCACTTGCTCATCGGAGTACATGGGAAAAATCTCGAACTCATCCAGCATCTTCTCGGTCGAATGATCGAGAAAGAAACACAAAGCTTTGTTCATGTGCACCTCGAAGTGAATGACTATATGAAGGCAAAGGATGAGCGACTATTTCGTTTTCTCGATACAAAAATCGAATTCGTTCAATCGAGTGGAAAAACTATCCGAATCGGAAAACTCTCATCATTCGAACGTAAGAAAGCACATCACTACATTGCTGAAAAACATATTGATGGACTCAGTACCCATAGTGAAGGTGAAGGTGAAGAGCGATCTCTATTTCTCAGCTATACAGGAACTACACTCGTTCCACAGAAACCACAAACGCCTTCCTCCTATCAACCATCCTCTTCCGCTTCTCGGATTGATGAACTCTCAGAAGATGGCGTTGGAATTTAACCACTATTTATCCACCATGCGAAAGTATCGATATATTCTTATGATCCTCGGCGTTCTCGGAATAAGTGGTATTTTCTACTATGTAGGAAAAATAAATACAGGAAGGAGTTACATCGAATATACCCATCTTTTCGAATATCGAAGACTCCATCCTGAGCTCCTCCCCTCTCCTATGAGCATAAAACTCACGGATGCAGGACATACGAACGTAGTAGCTGATATGAGCTGGATACAACTGATCCAGTATATCGGGGATAATATCGGAAATGAGAAATATATTATCTATACAGAAACACTCATTCAATATATTGTAACGCTCCATCCCCACTTCACTCGAGCCTATAATCTTGGACTCATCCTGACTCCAAACTTTGACCCTGATAGTCCGCGATATAGACAAGGGAATGAGGAAAAATGAACACTCTACCTCTCCCTAGCAGATCGTGGAATTCGAGAGAACTGTGATGCCCAGAAGATAGCAATAATTCTCAGTACTCCAGAATACGAATCTCTCTGGAAAAATGAGAGCCTCAAAAATCCCTGTAGTGATGGATATATTGCATATAATGCTGGATTTTTAGCGAGTACCTTGAAGGATAATAAAAAAGCTGAAAAATATTATCTCATTGCAAGTATGCATGATGATGCTCCACAAGCCGCAAAGGTTCTCACGATCCTCATGCGAGCAAAAAGTGGAGACTATCTGAGTGCTGCAGAAAAATTCCTTCTCGTAGCAGTGAATGGATATGATGAAGCTCCTTATGTTTGCCAAAATGCCGCTAAAAATATCCTGATGACGCTAAAAAATAATACGAATCCATCCCTAAACGAACCTCTCATATCCGAACTCGATACCATTGCGAAAAACCTCCCAGAATTCAAGGATAGCAATAATCCACTCATCAATAGCACTACGAACTGTCATGATTCCCTACTACGGGGTATAAAACAACTCTATCTCCTCTATATTACCGAACGAGCCCAATCATACCCTGATATCATGACCGGATCGGTACTCGTATCGAGAAAGATTATCCCAAAGGTTCCAACGATTCCAGAACAACATGGCTATGATGTATTCCGAAAAAAAGATGGAACATGGAATTATCGCCTAATACACTAACGCTATATGATACTCTTTCAGAAAAAACAAATCGAATATTGGAAACAGGAGCAAATCAATGATATTTCATGTGTCATCATCCAGAGTGGATGTGCTGGTAATAAACTCTCTATTACACCAGGAATTCACGCTCAGACGGATATGATCCTCGAACAAGATGGCATATATATCCATATAGAGTCACACTATTCAAAGCTCTATGAGAATGCTCGTGCAACTGAGGTTCAAGGAAAATGGATTCTCACGAGTGAACAAATCGGAACTCGGTGTGGATGTGGAAGTAGCTTTTCGATCAGTACTGGGAATCCGATACAAGATAAAATATCACAACTAAAGCTCAAAATGAAGAAGAAAAAAGAAGTCTGTTAATGAACTGCCCCCTAAAAAGTAGAATGTAAATAAAAAGACATTCTACTTTTTTCTGGTTTCTCAGGAAAAATCTGGAACCATATTCCCTATATAGAGTGGATTAGCTCTCAAGAGACTATAAATTCAGCAATTATTCGCATTTAAAAGAGATATTCAGTGAGAGTACATTAAACTGATATGTCATAGAAGCACCTACGTTAGCACAAGGCTGACCTGAATAATCTTGATAAGTATACACTCCACATCAGCTAATTGCATTACAATGTATTAACTTAAAGCCTGATCCTCATGGAATAAATCATTGTTTCTTCCATACGCCCGTTTGAATACATACCCCCATATTACATGACTGACTGGCGGT
>CAZDFE010000063.1:0-6691 GCA_964504755.1 uncultured Candidatus Peribacteria bacterium | reverse complement strand
TTCCACATCAGTTGTTTCCTTCTGAATAATGAGAGACTTGATATTGAGCATGATATCGAGCATGGATTCTCGAACACCAGGGAGGGTCATATATTCATGAGATACTCCTGGAATTTTGATACCTGTTACCCGAGCCCCTGGGATCGACGAGAGCATAACTCGACGGAGAGAGTTTCCGAGAGTTACCCCGTAACCGCTCGGAAGTGGTTCGATGATGAATTTTTCTTCTGTAGCAGAGAGAATTTCACGACGAATCTTAGGAACTCCGATGGTATTATGGATAATGTGCATAAACCGATAGATGATGAGAAGCTAAAGAAAGAATCGAGGGAACGAACGCTATTATTTTGAGTAAAACTCGATAATACGTTGAACATCAATCATCTGATCGAAATCACCCTTTTCAGGAAGTGCTGTAATCGTTATTGTAAGTTTCTTTGGATCTACTGTAAGCCAGCGAGCTCCGGTTACCTGAGCATTTTGATTCTTCGAAGCGAATGCTTGGAATTCTTCTACGAGTGACTTATAGAGAAGAGACTCTTTCATGCGTTCCTTGATAGAGATAACATCTCCAACGCGAACTTGGTATGAAGGAATATTGAGCTTCTTTCCATTTACGAGGAAGTGAGCATGGGTCACACACTGACGAGCCTGCATGATCGTACGAGCAAAGTTCGCACGAAGCATAACCGTATCAAGACGAGTTTCGAGAAGTGTCAGCATAGCATCACCCGTAATTCCCTCAGCTTTTACTGCACGAGCATAGTACCGAGCAAACTGTTTCTCAGAAAGAGCATACTGACGCTTTGCTGCCTGTTTTTTTCGAAGCTGAACCCCGAATTCAGACATTTTTCCTGCACGCTTCACACGACGGTGGTTGTTTTCGAGGTTATATTTTTCTGTACCGAAGAGGTTATATCCTTCTCGGCGACAGAGCTTCATTTTAGGACCAGTATAACGCATAATTGGGAGATTAAAGATTCAAAATTAAGAGAAAATGGATTCGAACTATAACTTACGTGCCTTTGGCTTTCGGCAACCGTTATGAGGAACGGGAGTAATATCATAGATCGCAATGAGTTCAACTCCAGAATTAATAATTCCACGAATTGCCTGTTCACGACCAGCACCGATTCCCTTTACGTATACATGAGCCCGCTCAACATTATGGAATGTTTTTGCCTTACTCACTGCCTGTTCACTCGTAATCTGCGCAGCATATGGAGTCGCTTCACGAGCCCCCTTAAATCCAGCCGATCCACCAGTAGACCAAGTAAGAACCTGACCATCGAGATCAGAGACAACAACGTGAGTATTATTGAGAGTAGCCGTAATACTAACGATTACCTCAGGGACATTCTTGCGAGTTTTTTTTGAACGGCGAAGGGTAGCTTTTGCCATGGTTGAGAATTTAGATTGTAGAAGTTAAGAAAGGGGGGATATTATTTCTTCTTGTTTTGAACGGTCATTGCTTTTCCTTTTCGAGTACGAGCATTCGTCTTTGTTCGTTGTCCACGAACAGGGAGACGTTTTTTATGACGAGCACCACGGTAGGCACCGATATCCTGAAGACGCTTAATATTTCCAGCCACTTCACGACGAAGATCACCTTCGATAATAAAGCTCTTGAGTTCTTCACGAATTTTATCGAGATCCGCTTCAGAAAGAGTTCCCATTTTTTGATTATGAGGAATTCCCACCTTCGTAAGAATCTGCTGAGCGAGTGGACGACCTACTCCATAGATATACATGAGAGATATTTCAGCATGTTTCCCATCTGGGAGATTAACACCGGCAATACGAGCCATAGTACAGTAATTATTAATAGTTAATGAAAATTGTGAGTTGAATTAGCCTTGACGCTGTTTATGCTTTGGCTCCTGACAGATAACGCGAACAATCCCCTTGCGGCGGATAACAACACATTTATCACAGATTTTCTTAACGGATGGACGAACTTTCATAAAGAAGAATGATAGGAAATTATTTTATCTTTTATCGACGGGACGAGGAGCATTGGCATTCGGTTTTCGGAAGGTGATACGACCACGGCTCAGATCATACGGAGTGAGCTCGACCGTAACGGTATCTCCAGGAATCAGACGAATCATATGTTTCTGCATCTTTCCGCTTACATACGCACGAATAACCATATTTGAGAAGGCTTCGGGAAGCTCTACTTCAAAGATGGCTCACGGAAGTGCTTTGAGCACCTTCCCTTCAACTTCGATTTTATCATCTTTTGGCATAGGTATGCGGGCAATAGAAAGAAACGTACAAAAAAGCTCGTGTAGTATATAAAAAAGAAGGGGGAATGCAAATGATTTTCGAAAAAAATATTGCATGCGCTCTGGGAATAGAAAAAGTCATACTTTGGAGGGAGAAGATGAGTAATTTTTGTGGTCAGAAATAGAAGCTTTCGAGAAAAATTTGACAGATATAATATTTTGTATATGAATAACTGATATTAAATGTAGCTCATATGTCATCTTCTCTATTCTTATGAAACTATCCTGATGCGGTAAGAAATCGAGTGGAGACTCTTTGAGGCAAACTCTGATTTCTTGATTTTTTACTCCAAAACGAGAACGTAATACAAGCATTGCGAGATATAAATATTCAAGTAGCCCCTTGACTGCAGATACTCAGTAACGACTCTCTCTCTGAAGAAAATCAAGCTACGTTAGAAAAAAGTCTTAGATGATTCGATAGAGCAGGTCTGTCAGATGGAGAAATCATTATTCGTGGGAGTGTTCCATGAGATTTTCGAAGTCTGGTTGATATTATTCCAACTATAAAAACCCAAGGAGACCAATTATCGGAAGCGGTTCCAAATGCAATTGATGAAATAAGAAATAGAATTGATCAAATTGGTCCAGCTATACAGAAATATGCATCTGGGATGTGAGTACCTTGAGATATGTCAGCTCTACGCTTTTGAGTAGCACCTCTTCTGAATGTCCCGATTCTTACGGCAACAGAACATCCAAACCAAGATGGAGTATTACTTTTGGATACTTATAATTGAGATTATCTCTTATGATGAAAAGATATTGATTCCACTATCTATGATTCTGAGGGCTCTTCAAAAAGAAAAAGAAATAGTACGCATGGGATACAAATAGACAAAATGCTTACCTACCTAAGAAATGAGCATATTTTGGACTCAAATATTAAATACCAATTCGAATATTGAGTTGGATCAGATGGGATATTATTTCTTTTCCAAGTCAAAGAATTTTGTAAGAAACAAAATCCTATAATCCATAATTTAGGAGAGGAAGGAATTGGCAACTTTCGAGCACTTTTTTCATCACTCCCAGAAGATGAAACTCTTGATACACGCGTAATTTCTGGAACATATCATACACCTTGGAGAGAAATCCTAGAAAATACTTCTATACAAACGGCAATTACTTTAGCGCCCGATAGAGCTTGTGAACTATTCCCTGAATACTACGATCCTCGAATACGTGCATATTTCCATTCTGATGCACATGGTGGAGCACTCAATCATGACTCCTTTCGAACCGCTCAGGCGGTTATGCAAGCAGGATGAGTTGTATGACTTGGGCTTGGCTCTTCTATTACACTCAGATTAAACTATAGAGAAAAACTTCAAATACGGAACAATGGTACTAAAGTAGAATTTCTCGCTAATGACAAATCATCAAAAAGCAACCTTCCTTCCATTGCTGACCTTGAGCTACCACACCCTGACTCTATTTAGTCAAAAAACATGTATAAAAATAATTCAAGTATGATAATAAAAACCGTTCTAAAGTTAGAACGGTTTTTATTGGAAGTTATTACTTTCTCTGTACCATCTTATAAAACTCGAGTCGATCTCCTTCTTCGATGATGACATCCCCCTTGAAATTAATACCACAGTCATTCCCGGCTTCGACCTCATTCACATCGAGTGGACCCATCTTCAGATTCGCGACTTCCCCCGAACCCACCTTATGATCTCCGCGGATTACACGGATTTTTGCACGGTTTTCGATCTTTCCACTGGTGACCCCCATTCCCACGATCATCATCGTTTTATTTTTTCCAGTATAGAAGATGGCTTTCACGGTAGAGGTTCCAAGTTCGACATCTTCATAGCGGATATCGATCATTCCCGTGATAATCGCCTCCACCTTTTCGAGAACGTGGTAGATGACTTTTTTATCGATGAATTCGATTTTTGACTGAGAAAGAGCTGACTTCGCCGCAGGAAGCACACCAACATTATAGGCAATGAGGAGAGCCTGGGACGTTCCTGCCATCATCACGTCAGACTGATTCACATCACCGACAGCCGAATGGATAAATACCACTTGTGTTTCTGGGGTTGAGAGTTTTGCGAGCGAGTTTTTCAGTGCCTCGAGTGAACCATTCGAATCCGTCTTCAATACGATCTTCAGTTGCTTCAATGCTCCAGACTTGAGTCGACTCATGAGCATACCGAGCGAAGCCCCTTCGAAGGCATGAATTGATTTCTTATTCTTCGCGAGGAGAAAATCACGAGCACGAGTCGTTGCTATTTCTGGGGTCGAAACTACCTGAAGAATATCTCCACCTTCTACCACTTGAGAAAGTCCAGTAATTTGAATCGGCGTTCCTGGCCCAGCGGTTTCGATATTTCGAGTTTTATAATCCTTCAGGGTACGTACTTTTCCAGAAGCTCCCGCACAAACGATATTATCTCCTTTCGAGATGGAACCCGTATTGATGAGGAGCGTGGCAACGGAACCGAGTTTTTGGTCGAGATGTGCTTCGATCACGGTCGCGACCGCTGGACGATCTGGATTGGCCTTCAATTCGAGGAGTTCGGACTGGAGGAGGATCATATCGAGAAGGTCTTCGATTCCGAGTCCTGTATGTGCTGACACAGGAACTACTACGGTCGTTCCTCCCCACTCTTCTGGCTGCAGTCCCTGTTCTGCGAGTTGCCCACGGATCAGATCGAGATTTGCTCCTGGTTTATCCATCTTATTGACCGCGATAATCATAGGAACTTCTGCGGCTTTCGCATGATTGATCGACTCGATAGTTTGTGGCTTCATCCCCTCATCGGCAGCAATAACAATCACCGCAATATCCGTGAGCTTCGCACCACGAGCACGCATGATCGTAAAGGCTTCATGCCCGGGCGTATCGAGAAAGGTAATGCGCTTGTCTCCTCGTTTTACCTGATAGGCTCCAATTTTCTGAGTGATTCCCCCCGCTTCTCCAGAAGCGACCGTTGTCTTTCGGATATAGTCGAGAATCGATGTTTTTCCATGATCAACGTGTCCCATCACGGATATAATCGGGCAACGCTCGACGAGCTTCGATGGATCATCCTCACGAACGAGATCATCGATATTTCCATCCATGAGGTCAGAAACAGAAACATTTTCAGAAATTTCTTTCGAAATCTTGATCCCAAATGTCTCACCAATCAGATAACAGGTATCATAGTCGATAGGGGCATTGAGATTCACGAGTACCCCATTTTTCATGAGTTCCCCGATCACTTTCGCTACCGGAACTCCGATCTTATCAGAAAATTCCTTCACGGAAATCACTTCTGGAAGACTCACTTCTTGTCCCGTGCGATCGACCAATACTTGCTTGATATCTTCGATCGATTTCTCTTGTTTCTTATGACCCGTTTTACTCGAACGACGAAATCCATCATCATCCCCTCCATGCGTTCGAACGGATTTCTTTTTTCCATCTTCCGTATAATCACGACCTTTGATATCTTTTCCCTTTTTCGCGGTCCCATCCTTCGTCGGAGTGGCATATCCGATATCACGCTGAAACATCGGTTTGCTATCATCACGCAACCGACGTGCCCCCTGAGAATCTCATGAAGGAGTGCTCGATGGAGTGGATGAAGTGCTCGGACGAGGACGTAGAGCATTCGAGTTCGATGACGATCCATTTCGGGCAGGAGGATTCGAGCTGCGACGAGGGGGATATCGCTCACTTTCTGGAAGTTCCATAACGGGACGATTTTCGAGGACTTTTACCTTCGAATCCGCACGAGAAAAAGAAATTTTTGGAAATCCTTTTTTCTCTCCGGTATCTTTGGATTCTTCCTTTGGATCCTTTCGCATCACGGACCGAAGAAGCCCCTCACCCGCATGCTCTCGCTCGATGAGTCGTGCCTTTGGCTTTTCTACAATAGTCTTTTCACTTGGAGTAGGCATCGCAACTATTGTTCCATCTTCCACTGGAACAGGAGGGGTTTCGATATTCATCTCTTTCCCCTCTTCTTCATGAGATTTTTTTACTACCGCTTTGAGCTTGAGTTTAACTGGCTTTTTGTCATCAGCACCTGATTTTTGTGCTGCTTGCATCTGGGAATAATAATCGTCCTGAGGGGTACTAGTTGGAGCCATGAAGAAAAAGGGTTATACATGAGGGATATGGAGCACGAGTGATTCATAACTTCACTCAAATGCACATAGCGCCAATACGCGAAAATCTCGTATTTCGATAGCATAAAATACGAGAGTCCGTGAGAACTCATGCGAAAATGTGCTCTGATACTATGAAAAAAGGGGATTTTGTCAAAAAGAAGGACTTATTCTGTGAATATATTCAAATTTTTGACACAAAAATACATATATGTTACTCTATATTTTTAGATATTATTATTTTATACTATGGAAACATTTGCATCATCTCCTCAAGGGGAGAGGCCTTCTGA
>CAZDFE010000062.1:4897-6745 GCA_964504755.1 uncultured Candidatus Peribacteria bacterium | reverse complement strand
CTATAGTATATTGCGAGCGAGAATCAGCCGAATCAATAATAAGCCCCTCGAAGAACACCTCGGATCCGATCGTCCGAGTGGGGAGTTCACTCGCGAATTCAATCTCACCGACACTCCACTCGAAAATCCAATTCTGCGTGGAAAGCCAACGATTGGCACTCAGGAGGTCTCTGTCGACGATGCTTTTGCTGAGCGACTGGGAGTAGATATCGGGGATAGTATCGAGTTTCTGCTCTCTGGAAAGAGGATCATTCTCACTATTGCGAATATACGCGAGAGTACCAGACAGGGG
The DNA here is from genome assembly GCA_964504755.1 of uncultured Candidatus Peribacteria bacterium. Taxonomy (GTDB): domain Bacteria; phylum Patescibacteriota; class Gracilibacteria; order BD1-5; family UBA2023; genus CAZDFE01. Next base: position 6,453 of record CAZDFE010000062.1, on the reverse strand, counting down.
TTTCGACCATTCTTCTACTTCTCGGTTGACCCCGAAGCCTTCCGAAATGCACCAAAAACCTATTTTCTCTCCACGTATTCGAACGATATCGAAGCCTGGAAAAAACGAGTTCTCGAACATTCTGGTACGCATGTGACCTTCATCGATGTGGAGAACATTCTCACGATTGTTCGATCCATATCCGAGAAGGTACTCGCCATTATCGGACTGTTTCTCACGATTATCAGTATTTTTTCTGCTTTTGCTATTGCCTCATTTTTTGCTCGAATGCAAAGAATCGAGTCCATGAAGCAAAAATTATATCCCCTATTTGGTATGAATACCACTACTCTCAGGAATTCACTGCGAATCAGTCGTTCGATGCTCTTTGTTATCTCATGGATACTCTCTTCGATTCTCGGCTCTCTGATAGCACTCGCACTCTTTCGATCGAGTTCGATACTCTCATTCTCACTCGGAACAACTCTCCTCGTCCTCCTGGTATCGATCCTCGTCTATATACTTTTTGCGCTCATCTTGCAGCCCCGAGGAGAATCACTATACTCAGAAAAATAAACTATTGACCCAATCTGGGCTTTACCCCGTCTTCATTCTATAACACTCCTTCATGGAATTCATTATTATTTTTGTACTCACGCTTCTGAATGGATTTTTTGCCCTTTCAGAAATCGCGCTCGTCTCCGTGAAAAAAAGTCGCATGGAACACCTCGCGAAAAAATGAGATCATCGAGCGAACATCGTTCTCAAACTCAAGGAAAATCCAGAAACGTTTCTCTCGTCCATCCAGGTAGGCATTACGCTCATTGGGATTATTGCGGGAGCCTATGGAGGATCAGCGATTGCAGAGGATATCACTCCATTTTTTGCTACACTCCCGTATCTGAGTCTGTATGCAGAACCAATCTCACTCATTATTGCCATTACGAGCATTACCTATTTTTCTATCGTGATCGGGGAACTCGTCCCAAAAAGTCTTGCCATGAATAATCCAGAATTCTTCGCGCTCCTATCCGTACCGATTCTACGATACTTCATGAAGCTTACTCATCCTTTTGTCCATCTCCTCTCTCTTTCCACATTTCTCATCCTTCGTATCCTCGGGATCAAAGAAGCCCCCGAAGAGCGCCTCAGTGAAGACGAACTGCGAAGTCTCCTAAAAAATGCAGGAAAACAAGGGGTTCTCGATACAGAAGAAAGCAGGATTCATCATAATATTTTCTCATTCGGCGATCAGAAGGCAAAATCTATCATTACCCATCGAAATGAGATCGAGTGGATCGACATCAAGAGTAATGCACGTGAGATATTTGATACGATAAAAAATAGTACCCACTCAAAATTCGTGGTAGCCGATGGCTCCCTCGATACGGTGGTTGGTATTATGCGGCTTCGGGACTTTCTCGAAAATCAGAATCGAGCGGATTTCTCACTCGCTCAGATCATATCGAAACCGATCATTCTCAGTGAACATACCCCCGCACCCGTGATCCTGAATACCTTCCGAAAAAAGAAACAATATATCGCCATCATCAAGGATGAATTCTGAGGAACAGAAG
>CAZDFE010000062.1:1233-4887 GCA_964504755.1 uncultured Candidatus Peribacteria bacterium | reverse complement strand
GCGCGCTGGAGCTCGCGAGTCCTTCGCTCGCCGTCGAAGTGATCGTTGGCGACCTCCCAGATGAGAATGATGACTTCGAACCGAATATCATCAGTCGAAATCAGGACGAATACCTTATCAATGGAAAAACTCTGATTTATGAAATGAATCAATTTTTCCAAGAAGAAGTGGTCGAAGATCGAAGTCACGAGTACACCACCCTCTCCGGCTATATCATGCACACCCTCGGAAAACTCCCCAGAACAGGAGAAATCGTCCTCGGGAATCGAGGATATCAATTCGAGATTATGGATATCGATGGGATACGCATCGATAAGGTACTCATGAAGAAAATGGTGGGAAATGAAGAAGTATAAAATATGGGGCACTCTATTGAAAAATATGAGAAAATCCCATATACGTCTGGTATCTTTTTTGAGCCGTTAGCTTCAAAATCAGAGAATCATTGTCGAAATTCTACAGTTAAGAGGTTATTCCATAGTATGAATCCAAAAAAATCCTCCGCATAGTATAGTAGCGAAGGATTCCTTATTTCTCGAGGTCATCGAATTATATGTGTGTCATTTTGGTCATATCCACCCCCTTTCCATCTCCTTTGAATATAGGATTTCCATTCTCGTCGACCTGTTTACATCCCCAATCTTCGAATATAGCACTCTTGAGAGCTTCTTTATTGGCTACGAACATATGAGAATAATTAAAATCTAGACTTCATCCTCTTCCATCAGCCGAATCGTGGTAATGATATTTTTTGCAGTCAGTGTTTCTGGAGTATCACTTGAGTATCGACTATTTTTCTTTCCACGGATAATCCCGGTGAGGATCATCGCTGGAATAATATCAGACTCTACCGCACTCACGACCGTATCGAGCGATTCCGAGAGATAGACATCCCCCTCATAGGCGAGCATCATCTTACCCATAAGATCATCCGAGAGGGAAGTGGGAGTACTGTGTACCGCGATACCACCGATCGACAGACCAAAATCTTCGACATAATAATCTTTCTGCTCTTCATAGAGTGAGAGGAATCGAGGCGAAACATCGAATGTATCTCGATTTTCTCGGGCAATAAGTGCTTTCTCGACTGCAGGATTATGTGTGAGAAATACATTTGGCGCGATCACATCACCGATCTCATGGACGACATCGATGCTCTCAGCAAAAAAAGGAAAGTACACACGCTCGGGAATGAAGGTTGCAGCAATCCAGTGCATATGATCCTCACGAAACGCTTCACGTAAGAGAATAAATATCCACATTTCTCTGCGATAGATAGTCGCGATGGGACTTTCTTCTTGTTTTTCGAGGGAGAGAGTATTCACGAGAGCATCACGAACGCGAACATCAGAACTACAGAGAACTCGTAACATAATTTGATTTTTAGGAATGGTGGGATAGTATGAAAAAGTCTCGAAAAAGCAAATTCTCACACCCGTCAAATCATGGATTCTCTCACTCTCATTGCTGGTATTCTCGTATGATTTCTCATGCGAATCATCTCACTCCACGAACATCGGTGAATCCGAAAAAGTGCGGTTCAGGGTTCGAAAAGTGCGATTATCGGAGAACTCTATGAGAAAATCCTTCCCGCACTTCCGAACTTTCCCTTCGCGCCGAAAGATATGGTATTCGTCGGAAAAGGCTGTGATTATATCATCTTCGACGGCCTCTCGGATGGGAATCTCAGAGAAATCGTATTTCTCGAACTCAAGAGTGGAAAGGCGAGACTCAATCAAAATGAGACTGCTATAAAACATATACTCGATCAGAAACGAGTACGATTCGCAGAATACCGTATCGGAAGCGAAAAAAAATAACAAAATTTGGATTTTCAGAGGAAAAACGATACACTGAAGTTCAGTAATTTTATTTCGAAACTATGTTTCTCCTCTCGACACGATCCCTCAGTGGCTATGGACTCGATAAGATTTTCGCACTCGCGAAAAAGAGTGGCTGTGAGGGGATTGATCTTTCGGTCGATTTTCTCCACTACGATACGACGAATGCGGAATACCTCGATGAACTCGCTACGAGACACAGTATTCCAATCGCGAGTCTGACGGCTCCAGAACGCAAACTCACGAAAAAACAACTCGACACCATCGTCTCCATGGCGAATGATCTCGGTGTCACCATCATCAACCTCCTCCCACCCCATCGCCTCGATAAGGAGAAGGATTGGTTCGGAGAATACCTCCACCAACTCGAGGAGAAGCATCCAACGCTCATTATCAATATCGTGAACGCGCCACCGAAAACCTGGCTCTTCGTGATTTCTGAGTATGGAGATGCTCGTCCCGAAACGATCAAGAAAATCACGAATCACACGGCTCTCTCGATCGAACACGTCGAACCCGAGAGTGGAGTTGATCTCATGAAGACCTTTACCCTCATGGGGAATACGATCGGACTCGTCTATCTCTCGGATAAAACCGAGGAAAAAAATGGAATCTTTCCTGGAGAAGGGGATATGCCACTCGAAAGCCTCCTCATCCGTATGAAAGAAGCAGGATACGATGGTCATTTTTCTCTCGATATCGATCCAGAATCACTCTCAGCTGGTATGGATACGGAAGTCGAAGATCGAATTCGGGAAGCCTATCATTTCCTCTTGAAATATTTCTCCTAACTCCTACAATGTAGGAGTTTTTTAAAATCATTTTCTATGAAAAAACTTCTCTCGGGAATACTCATACTCCCTTTTCTCTTCTCAGCCCATACGACCTTTGCTCTGAGTGATACCCTCCAGGCAAGGAGAGATACCACCACGATTATCAGAGAAGGAAATACACTCTTCCAGGAAACGACAAAAATCATCAAAAACGTAAAAAATAGTCAGGTACGAAAGATATATCTCGACGAGCTCAGTCATAAAAAAACAGAATTCCAGAATATGAGCTATTCGCTCAAATGGGAAAATAATGAAGTACGTGGGAAGCGAATAGCATTTCTCAGAAACACCTACTTTACAGATATCCAAAAACTCAAAAAAGATATCCAAGAAAATACACTCATCTCCCAGATACATCCGGACGACAAGAATCGGATCGAAGCAGATATTCTCTCCTATCAACAATATATATTCACACCCATTCAGGAATTCCTCGAACGATACGGGACAGGAAGTATAAAAAGCACTGGAAAATGAGCCTTCGAGTATACTGGAACCCTCGGACGGGCCCGACTCAATATCGATTCGATCCATACACTCCAATCACTCATCAGTGATACCATGGATCTCGACACCACACTCTCGTCGAGTGTTGATCTCGTTATTCCACCAGAAACTTCATGCGCCTACAATACAAATGACGACTACGTATGTACTCCTATCAGTGGAACAGGACGAATCGCTTTTGATGCGGTACTCGAGATAGGAATGAGTATACGTGAGAATGAGATTCTCATAACACCGAAGCGTTTTTCCTATAATACGATCGCACTCCCAAGTACTGGGAAATATGCTACTCTATCAGGAAGTCTTGCTCGTATGAAGGATTTTGTCGTGACCTCACAGGGAAAAACTACCTACTCACTCCCGATGGGATCATCGGTCGTAGAAAGCCTCACTCATGCATCGAATGCAAAACAAATACAAGACGCAAAAGATATTCTTCGACTTTTTACTACAACGAGCATACTCTCGCCAAT
>CAZDFE010000062.1:0-1223 GCA_964504755.1 uncultured Candidatus Peribacteria bacterium | reverse complement strand
GCAAAAAATAAGAACGCATATCTTCTCTCTGGTAATCCTGAATTTCAGAAGAAACTCGAATCGATTCTCAAGCAAACTCATACGAAAAAGATAGAAGTTCCATATCCACCTATCTGGTACAAGGATGCAAAAATCATGAGTTCATGGATAGAGCCTCACGGAACTACTGGTTCGATGGAACTCTCTCATACGGTAGCATGACCACAGATCATGGTACGATTCGAAGATATGGTAACATGATCTTGGAAAGGGGAATATACACAGACAGGTAACAACATGACAGCTCATTTCGAAAACAAAGGAACCACTCCAGAAAAAACAATAATCTTCGATGCAAGTCTACAAAATACCTTGTTCCAGGCTCGACTCGAGATGCCTGGACTCGAAACTTTCTATACCAATACTTTTACCTATCCACTCCCAACTACAGCACTTTCCCTCAATATCCGAGGTTCATTCTCTCTGAAGAACTCGAATCTGTACGCTTCCCTTGGTGGTCATGATTTTGCTCAGATACAATGGTATTATTCCGATACAGCATCGAACTTTTCTGCATGGGTACGAGCATACGGACAAGAATTCAAGACTTCGAGTGAATCGATCCAAACAATGGGAAATTTCGAATACAAGGACTATAGGACCATACCAAAAGCTGATGGCAAAGATATTACTCATCTATTCGAATCCCTCATGAACGAATAAACTACACTTCCATAAAATCCCACTTGTACAGTGGGATTTTAATTATTGACCGAATAATTCATACCATATTTTGTACAAGTACCATTTGATCCAGAACCATTATAGGAAGATAGAATATTCGGAATATCTGAACTTTTTGGAAAGTGAAGGTACGATGACAGGGAATATTTTCCCGTAGCATTGCTCCAATAGTACATAAATAAGTCTTGTGAGACTCCAGAAATCAGACATGGAGATACATTATACGTAATCTTATCCTTGTAGATATCAGTTACTGTCACTGTTTTAAAATTCGAAGGTAGATATCCGAGCTCTTTCAGTGCATCAGAAATAGACTTCGTATAATTTACTCCATCATAATAATTTGCCCAACCCTGTGAACCACCACTCCAGCCCACTTGCCCCGTGATCGTAAAGCTATCATGATCGATAAAGTAGGCATTAATTCCTCGAGAAATATTTCCCATATCAGTGATCTTTTTGGCATCATAGCCTCGATCTATATAGTTCCCAAAGGCAGG
>CAZDFE010000061.1:0-6850 GCA_964504755.1 uncultured Candidatus Peribacteria bacterium | reverse complement strand
GTTCTGGTTCTGGTTCTGGTTCTGGTTCTGGTTCTGGTTCTGGTTCTGGTTCTGGTTCTGGAAATGGAAATGGAAATGGAAATGAGGCAGTAGTGATAAATACTCCAAGTTCAAGTACAGAAACTACAGAAAAGGGAAGTAATCCTGTAAATATTACCTTCGATATTGGTGGCCTCGATATTAGTGATTTTAATTCGATCGTCAGCAGTACTCCATCCACAGACACTTCTACTGCGAGTACCGTGACGCCCGAAATATCGAATACAACTAGTACCAATAGCTCCGATCTTACCATTGCTTTTAAGGTTGATGGAGTTCCAACCATTTCCTATCAAACATCACCCAATTCATCCAATGAAAGCCAATCTTCCCCAATGACCACTGGAATTACCAATGCCGTCAACCTCGATCATCTCATAGAAAATACGACACCATCTCCTGGAATTCAGATAGAAGGTACCGAAGATCTCGTGATAAAAATCGAAACTCCAAAAAAGGATGCCGATGATGGTTCTGATCTAATTATCCCCATAACACCGAAGGAAGATATTACAGAAATAACATCAGCCAGCACAGAAGAAAGTCCAAAAAAGAGTGATGATGATGTACTCTTCTCACTCATTAACACAGAAACGGAAAATGAATCAAAAATTACAATACTTCCAGAAAGCACCCCAATAATCACTGATGAAATGACGTGAACCGATAATCTCCTCGCAAATCTAACGAGCAACTCGGAAACACCACGAATTCCTGAAATAGATACTACTCCTACAGAACCTTCGAATAACAATACATCCACAACCACAGATGATAATCCACCCATAGAAATAGAGACCATTTCTCCCACCACCGAACCTCCATTCAAGAAAGCAACAGAAGAATTACCTCAAGAAGTCTCTCTAGATTCCTCCTCCATTCTCTCGAATATTGAGTCTATTGCTTCATTGAGTCCCGCGATACTCTATCCTGAGAATCGGGAATCATCATCTACGAAGCTCCGTTCCAAGCTCGAAGAGTTCATACGTGAGCTTGAGGCCCTCGATCTCGAGGATGAAAAAGCTCGAAAGCAACGAGAAGAACAAATTGCTTTCTATCAGAATCGAATCACAGAACTCAGAGTTGAATACGAAAAACGAATAGAAGCCCTCGAATTCGAAAAAGCAAATCTCGCAAAAGAGCTCGAATGAGTCGATACCGAAAGAGAAAAAATCAAGGACGTCATACAAGAGTTCAAGAAAAAACTATAAGATATTTACTTTCTCTCTAGAATCATTACTATCATTCCATGCTTCAAAAGTTTCTCTTCATCATTTTGGGTGTAGTAGCAGGGTTTCTCTTTTCTTTCGAGACATTCTCAGCCGTATCATTTCCAGGGGGAAGTGAGGGAATCATTGCTAAACCCTCCATTACCATTACCAACCCCACTGGATCTGATCCGATAGAATCAACGAGAAATCTCGGTTGGACCATACTGAAATTCGCGAAAATGATCGTCTCTGGATTGGCGCTCATATACCTCGTGCTTATAGGAGTATATATGATCGTATTTTCTGAGAATGAAGATCGTATCAAAACACAAAAAAAGCAGATTACCTATGCACTTATGGGATTTCTCTTTCTCAATATTCCAGGTCTCATGTATCAGGTATTTTTCTCTGAAGCAAAAGATGGAAAGATTATTGATCCCGCCAGTCCTTGGTCAGATAATCAGAGCGTGAATGTATTCTGGGATTCGTATGGTATCGATGGTATTTTTGGGAATCTGATTGCATTTTTTCAGGTACTCATTTTTGGGCTCGCTGTACTTACCTTTACTTGGGGATTATTTCAGCTCATCGTCTCATGAGGAGATGAAGAAAAGCAAAAGAATGCAAAAAATCGTATTACCTATGGTATACTTTGACTCATATTTCTCTGATTCGTCAAGGTATGGGGACTTATGGTATCTTCTGGAAGCTTTACTGGACCACTCCAAACCGTCGGGAATAAACTCCTCGGTGTGGCACTCTTTTTCGCAGGTCCAGTTGCTATATTTTTCATCATTTGGGGAGCTTACTACTATATCACATCGTGAGGAGATGAAGAAAGAACCAAAAAGGGAAAAGCCATTCTGGTGAATACCTTTATTGCCACAATTATTCTCTTGGCATCATATAGCTTTCTAACAGACTTTGTAAACTTTATCTAGAACATGTTTCGAATTCTTCCTATCTGTATTTTCAGTATACTCTTCTTATGGGAGAGTATTTTTGCGAGCGAAACCAATGGCACGTGGGAAAATCCATCAGGAACAAAAATCAGTGCCCCAACGGAATTCTGATCGGTCGGAAACTCTCCTACTGGTTCAGACATTCAGAATGCAAATGGATTTTCATCCCCAAGTACAACTTCTTCGAGCCAAAATAACAGCACTACAAACTCAACTACCACAACCGTTATCGTCACCGAAGAAATTCCTGGAGCAAGATGTACCTGTATCGATCAGTCCGATACTACCTGCAGAACCATCGAAACAAAGAAGTTCGAGTGTAGTGTCATAAAGTGACTCTCTGGATTTCAGCAGATATTCGCGAGTATTGTGAAATATTTTATCTACATCGTCATGCTCACTGGAGTGGCAGCGCTCGTAGGACTAGGAATTGCATGGTCCATCTATGGAAGTGCTGATGAACATGGAGCAAAAGCATTGAAATGATATGCTGTTAATTTCATCATTGGACTCACGATTCTGTTTCTTTTTAGCTATATTCTAAAATTCCTTGCACCATGGGTGTATAATTAATTGTATATATGATCATTCCTGCATCACTCTTATTTCAAAACGAACGAATCAGCTGGATTTCCGAAGATATATTCTGGCCACTCATAGGAGCCCTATGTACAAGTCTCGTCGTATATGGAATACTCCATATCCTAACGAGGATATGGAGAAAAAAGCCTTCTCCAAACCATGACCAGTATCCCATACTCCAAGAAAGCGATCTTTTCCGAAATGATTTCGAAACGTATGCTCTCAATATTTTGAAGCAAAAACTCGAATTCCACCATCTTCCAAAGGCAACCTCAACGCATACAAGAAAAGATATCCGCAGCTATATAACCGATCATGCAATTATCGAGGTATTTTCAAAGCTAGAGTCTGCGGAATACCAGTGAACACCTTTATCGAGAGAAGAACGAAAGAAAATGATACATGTGATAACTAGAATATAAAAAAATCCCTGCGCTTAGGGATTTTAAGGAAATAGACTTTCCTGATTTTTTATTTCGGATAAAACATTTTTTTTGAGGGACTTTTTCACTACCAACTAACGGACTACTTTTTGGTACGTCGGCGCGTTATTTTCGCGTGATTCGTACCTGAGTTTTCCGCATCTGGAAGCCAAATGGTGGACGAGGAGGGGATCGAACCCTCGACCTACGGATTAAGAGTCCGCCGCTCTAACCAGCTGAGCTACTCGTCCAAGAGTCGTATAAGACGTGCGAAATATAACGAACAATCATGAAAAATCAAATCTTTTTTCTAAAATCGGTATTTTTCTCGGATATACCGAGCCATGAAGGCATGGATGCCAAGAAAGAGTCAGACAAGTACGACTAGGATGCTTTCCATAGATTGATATGATAGATGTGGCGTATATATGGGTGTACTCTTGACTCCATCTATCAATGACTGAAATATCGGTACAAAGTCCTGTGGTTGCTTCGCATGAAAATATTGCCCCCCCGTAATGCGGGCAATCTCTTGCAACATTGGTGCATCGATATCGGCTTTTAATTTTTCTCATTTCGCATTATAGAAATACTGGATTTTTCCCATTTCATCCGTATATGAGAGTATAGAACCCGAGAGATTACCAATACCAATCGTATATACTGGATAATTACCTCGCACCTGGAGATGCTTGGCTGCAAGATACGGATCTAACCCAAGATTCGCACGACCATCAGTAATAAGAATGATCGCGCCTGAATTTTCTGTCAATACGGTAGAAGCCAGCAGGAGAGCATCTCCAATATTCGTTCCAGAAAGTCCTGGCACATCCTGACGAATCAAATCAGGAGTAGTCGTACGTATGAGTTGCTTGAGTCCAGAAATATCAGAAGTTCCAGAAGATAGGAGAAATGGTTTACCCGCAAACACAACATATGAGAACCGATCGCCTGAATCTTCCTTCAGAAAGGATATAAGTCCCTCCTGTGCGCGCGTGAGTCGGTTAGGAGAAATATCTTCTGCGAGCATAGATTTCGAAATATCAAGCACAATAACGATATGCCTTCCAGTAGATTCGATGATCGTTCATGACTGGGATAGTTGAAATCCAGCTAACAAGAGTCAGAGAAGGACTATAAGAATAGACCGAACACCATATTGTATCCATATAACGAGAGGATATCGCAGATATTTTCCTAATAATGGATTTGGTACGGTATATCCGATTTTTTCTCGAAAAAATATCCACCACACGAAAAGCATTCCTGGAATGATAAGTAATAGGAGTGGACGATCGAAAAACATAGGAAACAAATAGGGAAAATCGGTATAGGGAAGTATAGGAAAACAATCAAAAAAAACAAAAAAGAGGAAAGTATTTTCCTCTTTTTATATTATTCACCACGAGATGATCCTCCACTGTATCCACCACCATCACGACGTGGAGGTCGAGATGAGCGTGGACGATCATCATTTCGATAACTTCCACCCGAGCCCCCACCACTCCCTCCTCGATATCCACCTCCATTTCCCCCACGGTATCCACTATTTCCACCTCCTTCAGATCGGTGTTCACTACGGCGGTATCCACCTCCATTTCCCCCTTCTCCACCTTCAGTGGCACGGTATCCACCTCCATTTCCTCCACGGTATGAACTTCCTCCACCACTTCCTCCTCGATATCCACCTCCATTTCCTCCACGGTATCCACCACGTGAACCACCACCAGAGTATGGACGACGTTCTTCACGAACACGAGGTACTTCTGTACCTTCAGCATCTACTTCCTTGATTTCGATTTTATGCATACGCTCGATTCTCTGGAGTTGACGAAGTTCTTCAGTAGAAACAAACATGATCGCTCGACCACTTGCACCCGCACGCCCCGTTCGACCGATACGATGGATATATGACTCTGGATCGAGTGGTACATGATAGTTAATCACGAGATCAATATTATTCATATTCAGTCCACGCGATGCTACATCCGTTCCTATAAAAATACGAACACGACCTTCTTTATAATCTTTAAGTGCTCGCATACGATCCCGTTGATGCATATCACCATGGATATATGCTGCCTGAAAACCATCGCGATAGAGGTATCGTTCGAGTTCTTCGGTTTCATGCTTACGAGCCGTAAATACCATCACTTTATCATTTGGATATCGTTCGAGAAGTTGTTTCAAGATCGGATATTTATCACGAATACCCACTCGCATAAATGCATGATCGATAGTATCCACAGTAGGAGTGCTCGAAAGAATGAGCGATTCCGTCTCACCCTGAATATGAGAGTCGATCAATCGAGTAATCTGAGGGGTATACGTAGCAGAGAATGCCATAACTTGTTTTAGTCCCATGAGAGATTCCCATATAGCAGTTACAGCTGGAGCAAATCCCATATCCATCATCTGATCCACCTCATCGAGAATAAGCATATTGACATCATCGAGATTGATCCACCCACGATCCATCAGATCCTGGAGACGACCTGGAGTCGCGATAATAACCTGAGGACCCGCCTTGAGTCCCTCACGCTGACGATAGATAGGGGAGCCTCCGAATACCGCGAGTGAACTCATTCGCATATGGCGAGAGAGATTAAATACTTCATCACGAGTCTGGCAAGCAAGCTCACGAGTCGGTTCGAGGATGAGTACCTGAGGATTGCGATTTTTGCTATCTACACCATTTAGGGCAGGGATACAAAAAGCGGCCGTTTTTCCACTTCCCGTATGGGATTGGACAATAATATTTTTACCAGAAATAGCGAGCGGAATCACCTGAGACTGAACCTCAGTGGGCTCATGATATCCGAGATCCGTAAGCGCCTGAAGAATCTCTGGACGAAGAGAAAGAGTCGAAAAAGACATTGAGAAAAAAGTAACTTCCAGAAAACTGGAAAAATAAAACACAACTCACTCGAATAAAACGAGAGAAACTCTATAAAATTTCAATGCCTTTCTTGAGGCAGTTCGATGAGTATCGCACTCGAAATAGTGAAGAAGCGATATATAAAATGGGATATATGCTCTTCGGTGAAGATAAGAGAATTGTGGAGAGATTCTATGGAAAGAAGAAGAAAAAGCAAAAAGAAATACTTTTTGACAAAATAATTATATCAATCTATATTCATTTTTCTTGAATCCAAGCCTCCAGTGCTTCCGTCGAAGCAATGGAGAACTTCGTGCTTTTTTCAGCACCATGAACACGAATCCATACAGCAAAAGGTCCAACAGGAGATTGTTCGAGAAACACCTTCAGATCGAGAAGATCATCTTTTGTCCAAAATGACGGAACCTCGATCATGTACCTATGATCATCAGAAACTCATCGAGATTCAGGCAGTGATTGAACTTCTGCGGGAGTGAGAGAACTTTTTGCGAATTCTCGAAATGCAGAAATAGAAAAACATTTAATAGAACCCGTCTCGGTGCTCGCCTTTTTACCAAAACCTGCTGAGGGGAAGATACTGATCTCATCAGATTCATCGTCGAACTTCAGCCGTCACTCTACTACAACTATCTGATCTTCTATAATTTTTGATTCATACTTTTCATACTCACGAGGAAAAATAACAATTCGGAAATCAAATCACACACTTTCCACGACTGCAATGAGCATCATTCC
>CAZDFE010000060.1:0-6929 GCA_964504755.1 uncultured Candidatus Peribacteria bacterium | reverse complement strand
ACACAGCACTGGAATGAATCGAAACGGAATCTCAGGTCGAAGATCAGATAGAATCAATAAAAAATGAGCTTATCAATCTCCCAAAGTGAAGTATTGTCATCCTAGTACAATCAGCAAATTTCCGACTCTCTACCTTTCGGATTCGTCTCGAACTGTTTCATCGAGGGATTCATGTGGTGGAACATAATCATCTCGCCTATATGCCAGAGGAGCAATTCGAAACCGTTATAGATACGCTCCAATATCGAACTCCTGAATATATCAGGCTTCATGAAGTGATTCGATCTGTATTAGAAAATACAACTTCCACTCAGATTATTTCAACCGATAATTCTGTGCTTACCTTTGGGCCGACAGAGCTCATTCGTGGAAATACGGGTGATTATTTCCAGGTAGAAAATAAATGAGGAACCTTTCCGATTGGTGAACTCTTTACTGAAGCGATCGATCTGGAAGATGTGAATGGTGAATGCCTCATTGACACCTATCCACAAGAAGATTTTTCTATCGTAGTATGCGAGCCATTTCGTCTCGTGATCGAAAAGGGACGAGTCCTTCCCTCTCCTGATTTTCCACCGAGTTTTCAGCGTCTCTATGATCTCGTAGTTCAGTATGAGGGTGAGGTGATGGTTCGAGAGCTTGGATTCGGACTCAATCCTGGAGTTTCTACCGAAAAACCACTTCGCGATATTAACTATCACGAACGTAAGGTAGGGATACACCTCTCACTCGGTAAGAAACATGGAATTTTCGGGAAAAAACTCCCGAAAGATATGATGCAACGATTCCATATCGATGTGTTCGTGGCACTTCAGGATGTTCGACTGGGTGAGGCTTCTATTTTTGAAAAAGGAAGGTGGATCTGCTAGCCCCCTTCCCTTTTTATTGTATATGTTTTTCGATCTTGACCGCGAGTCAGCCATGTGGACTTTCTGAGAATTCGAGGGTGTCAACGAGTTTTTCAGTAATATGAAAGAGTCCCCTTCCCCGTCGCTTCATATATACGCCTGAATGACTCATTCGATCTTTTTTTATGGACTGAATATCTTTTGCATTGTCAGCATCTTTCCCTTTCCCGGTATCGTGCACTTCGATCATAATATGAAATACTCCTTCAGCATTCCGATTTGCCCGAATGATACATACGTCAATATCGCCTACTTGACTTCCATGTTCAATAGCATTATTAATAAGTTCATCGGTAATAAGAATGAGTCTCCCCCGCCATGGGGAAAAAATATTGTTAGCTTCAAAAATTTTTCCTACAAAGTCTCGAATAATTTTTGACTGGCTATGATCTGCAGAGAACTCGATACGACAATCCACCTGAGTAATCGAATGAATTTCTCTTGTTATGGTATCAAGGGCCTTTTGGTAGTCGAGATGTGCAATATTTATCGAAACCATATGAGTTCTATAGTATCGTATTTTTTCGGAAAATACAAAAAAAGACATAAAAAATCCCCAGAAAATGGGGATTTTTAGAAAACATTGAACTATCGAACAGCTTCTTTCAGAGTTTTACCAGCACGGAATACTGGAGTTTTCATAGCAGGAATAGTAATCTTTGCTCCTGTCTTTGGGTTTACACCATTACGAGCAGCACGACTAGACACCTTCCATGCACCAAAACCAGTAACGTTTACTTCTTCACCCTTTTTGAGTGATTTTGTAATAACTTCAATCATAGCAGTGAGTGATTTTCCAACTGCATCCTGACTGAGACCTGCTTTCGCTGCTACTGACTTAATAAAATCCTGCTTTTTCATAGTGAGAAAAAGTTAAGAAATAAAGGACGAGACCAATTATAGACAGTCATACAATAAATGCAATATTTTTTTCCCTTTTTTGAGCCGAGAGTTCCTGTCAATAGTCAGAGAAATGGCTCTATAGAGCCATAAATGATTGATGTTAAAAAATGGCTCTATAGAGCCAAATCCGTATTGGTAAGCCAAAAAATGGATATTGGGATGAATACAAATTTGACTCGGTTTTTGATCTGGATGCCGTGGTTGCAAAAAATGAAAAATCCATATAATCAGGCAAAATTTTTACCCATATGTCTGATACTATTCTCATTCTTGGTTCTTTGATTCTTTCTTTTGGTATTACATTTCTCATGATGCCAAAAGGGATAGAGCTCTTAAAATACTACGGCATGGGAAAACAGATTCGAGAGGAAGGTCTGATCGGTCGGGCTACCGAGTTTGCTCGGATACATGCTGGAAAAACAGGAACTCCAACGATGGGTGGGCTTATGATTATTATTTCTGTAGGATGTATTACACTTTTTTCGATGATACTTCCGTATCTTCCTGATGTTTTTGACGTTTCGTTTCGTCATAGCCTCTGGAATCGACGAGAAACCTACATCGTTTTATTTACGCTCGTGAGCGTTGGTTGCATAGGTCTTGTCGATGATTATCTTAATGTTCGTGAGATTGGACGAACGAAATGACTCTCTGCCCGCGTAAAGATGATTCTTTTGATTATATTTGGATTTATCGGGGCGTATTGGTTTTATTTTAAGCTTGGATATTCGGAAGTATATGTTCCATTCTTTTGAAATATTCATCTGGGCATATTCTATATTCCACTCTTTATTCTCGTATTGGTAGCAACGGCGAATAGCGTGAATATTACCGATGGCTTGGATGGGCTTGCAGGTGGACTCCTGTTGTTTAGTTATACGGTATATGCATTTATCGCGTATACGAAATGACTGCTTATACTGTCAGCATTTTGTATGATTATTGTGGGGGCGCTCATTGCTTTTCTCTGGTTCAATATCAAGCCAGCACGTATATTTATGGGTGATGTCGGATCACTTTCTCTTGGGGCTACACTTGCGGTCATTGCCTTTATGACGGATACGCTACTGGTTCTGATAGTAGTGGGAGCTATTTTTATCCTAGAGACACTTTCGGTGCTTATCCAGATGACGAGTAAGAAATTCCGAAATGGGAAAAAAGTATTTCGTATTGCTCCATTTCATCATCATCTCGAGGCAATTGGTTGGAAAGAAGAAACGATCGTGATGCGATTTTGGCTGATTGGTATGGTGCTTGCTGTTATCGGTGTGGTACTTGGTATTATCCGTTAGAGAAAATCATTATACTTTTGTATCTGAGAAAATATATGGGATTAGAAAGGTTCGAATGCTGCGATCAAATTCTTCATTCTCTTCGGGAAGTTTTACATCGATGCAATACACAAAGTCATTCGCATTCGGGATTTCAGTTGTAATTTCTATTGATATTGGAGCATATTCATTGATTTTTCCTTCGATAATCATAAGTCGATCTTTGATTTCTGCAGGATTTGTTCCTGCTTTTTTGAATGGAATTTTATACGTGTATACGATAAAACGGCGACGAGTAATATTTTCTATTTGTTCGACATTGAGGATGCGGTTCGGGATAAATACCACCTGTCATGATTCACTCATGATTTTAGTATAATTCAGCGTGATTTCTTCTACGATTCCTTCGGTGTTTTTGACGCGAATAGTTTCTCCGATATCGAAAATTCGACTCATAATAATAAATACACTTCCGAGAAGATTCGAGATAATATCCTTGCTCGCGAGTGCAAAAATGGCTCACCCAATTCCTGCACCAGCCAGAAGTCCACTCGTATTGACGCCAATATTTTCGAGTATGATGAAGATTCCTATGACCCAAGTAATGAATATTGTCAGAAATCGAATGGTTGGTAGAAATTTTCGAAACATGAGATGCTCCATACCGAAGATATGCTTCATCTCATGAAAAATGAGACCCATAACATTCGTAATCATAGCGATGATGATGAATCATCGAATACAGATATATCATCGATCGATCCAAGTAAGTGTATTCGGATGGAATCGAAAGAGGTGTGTTTCTGTAATGAAATGATACACTACAATAACAAATGAGATAATCACTCACCAGGTAAGGAGGAACCAGAAATATGTAGTTCGAGAATTTCCTTTGCTAAACATAAGTACGAGTATCGTATCGTATTTTTGTGTTTTATGCAACTTTTGAATCCCCCTTGCTTTTTCTGTATTTTCAGTATCCTCTTCGGGTCCTTTTGCTCATTGGCGAGGATATTTCGTGTCATATTTTATTTGCATCTTTCATGAGTTTCCGCCTCTCGCACATACATGAATATAATCGATTTATAGCTATTGATTTGGGTTCATATCGGATTCGTGCGAGTATTTATGAAATAGAAAATGGTGTATTAGTCGAAAAATGAAAGGCAAGTATTCGTCAAAATAGAAAAAACTTCCTCGATGGTGCTATCACGAATCTCCAATGAGTGGCAAGTAGTATAGAGCAAGCGATTATTCAAGCATCTCAACATCTCGAGGAAATCCCTAATGATGTTATTCTTGCTTTTTCTCCCGAGATTTGTATTTTCGATTCGATTACTACCCAATATATTCGGGCTGATCAAGATTCGACTCTGACAATGCAGGAGATTGATTCTATGATTCAGAAAATTGAACACCATTCTCTCGAGCGAGCCAAGGAAAAATCAAAGATGCAATATGGAGTGGTGCATGATGATATACGACTGGTTTCGAGTACGCTTACGGCGATCTATATCGACGGCAAACGCGTAACAAATCCGATCGGTTTTACGGGCTGACAGGTGCGAATTCAGGTACTGAATGTATTCGTTCCAGCGAGTGAATTTAACATCTTACGATCGATCGTTGCGAATCTCGGAAAAAACACAATTTCTCTCGTTCCGATGCCACTCATTTTTCCGAAAGTTATAGAAAATACGGAATATTCTAATGAAAATAATGTCTATATCGACATTGGATATACGCATACGACGGTCGTGTTTGAATCAAAAAATGAAATTATCGCATTTGAAACCTTTCCACTCTGAACGCGTAGTCTGATCGATTCTTTTTCCTTACATCATCCGAGGTTGTCCCTCATAGAGGTGGAACATATTTTATTCCAGAAAAAAATAGAAAGTTCTGAAAATGATCTCAGAAATCAAGTTACAAAAGAGTTTGCTTCATATATTATCGATAGTGTACTCGGACTTCTGGAACAAGAAAAAAATGGATTTATCGTAAAAAACTTTTTTTATTCGGGCGCCTTGTTCCATACAGATTCAATCGTACAACAATTTTCGAAACAACTGGAAATGTCCTATGATTATTCATTTCGTTTTCTTCCCCTTGGAAATGGGGATACTGAAAAAAACTCGGATTATTCGATTTGTTTTGGACTATCCCTATTGGCACAAGAGCTCTTAGTGTTAAAAAAAGATCCAGTCATTCGAATTTTACGTTACGTCCTCTATCACTATGACTAATACTACGATTACTCTTTCCGAAAAAATAAGTCTCTTTGAAGCATTCAAAGAGATAGATGATCGACTCCAGAATATAGGAGTGTCGTGAATACTTCGTGTGGATATGACGCAAGTTCGGTTTGCGATAACACGTGATGTGTTTTTTGTGATGGCAAAACGATTTAAAGGAAAACAAATAGAGCTCGTATTGTCCCATCCACATGAGGTAGAAATGGCTCGTTCCGTTCATCTTCAGGCTCTCTTATCGAACACGAGCATTGATTTTGAGCGAGAATTCGAGAAGAAAAATATTCTCAAGCATAATTTTACGATGCGAGAATATTTTCTCTATGAGCTTAAACGATGATGGGAATATCTAAAATTTGTATTCCATCGAACTCCAAAAGAAAACAAAAAACATATATATAAAGCCAAAACAGCAACTCCAAATATGATTTTGATCGTAAGTGGTCTTATCATGTCACTCACACTTTTGTTGTTTATTTTTCACTTTGCGGTTTCGAAGACCTATGTCTATATCACACCACAAATATCAGTGCGACCCATTAGTAGTAATATTGTATTCGTAGAATCGACTGGATGACTTCTTTCAGCAAAAAATAATGTCCAGATGAAGCGAGTATCTTTTCCGATCGAGCATACGATGAAATTTTCGCTCGATACGATCGATCCGAATTCTGCAACCAGTGCCCAAGGTATGGTGACTCTCTATAATGAACTCAATCAAGCACAAACACTCAAGCCAAATACGCGATTTATTACCGATGATGGGGTGGTATTTCGTAGTGATGCCTGGGTAAATATTCCAGCAGCAAAAACAATAAACGGTATTACTGAGATCGGAGTAGCAGAGGTTCTGGTTCGTGCCGATCAGAAAGATGAAGCAGGGAAAATTATCGGAAT
This sequence comes from uncultured Candidatus Peribacteria bacterium, assembly GCA_964504755.1. GTDB lineage: Bacteria > Patescibacteriota > Gracilibacteria > BD1-5 > UBA2023 > CAZDFE01. Next base: position 698 of record CAZDFE010000060.1, on the reverse strand, counting down.
TCGTGGGAATATTCCAACTGCGACGCTTCTCACCATTCCTGGACTCAAATTCAATCGAGATAAGGTCTATGCAAAAACAAAAGCTGATTTCGTCGGTGGATCGGATCCTAAAATTCATATTGTTACAGAAGCGGAAGTATCGAAGTTCACGGGTATTCTTAGGGAGCAACTCTATCGAACGGCTCGTTCGAGCCTCCAGATTCGTCTCGATGATGATAATAAGAAAAATAGGGAAAATTATACCCTGCTTATGGGGGATGCGGTTACCTTTTCTGGAGAATTGATTCGTATTACTTCGGGTCAGAAAATCGGAGATCTAGCGAATGAAGTTCAGATGGAAGGCTCTCTCGTGGTTACTGCACTCGTGTATGATAAAAACATGGTTGTCCAATACCTTACTACTATTTTCCGAGATAAGCTACTCTATGGTACGGATAAAGAACTTGGTATTCATGAAGATACATTACGACTCACGAATGTGATTCAACGATCGCAAAATGATGGATCCATCAAGGCCACGATGGAAATGAATGCGACTATTACGTATGATCTCGAGAATGCGACGAATGAGCTCACGCGTCGTATGAAATCGATGATTACTGGCCTTCCGAAAAATGATGCCATCACAAAAATTATCAATGAATGACATGTTCGAGAAGTGGATATCCGTTTTTCGCCATTCTGGATGCGAACAGTAT
>CAZDFE010000059.1:0-6992 GCA_964504755.1 uncultured Candidatus Peribacteria bacterium | reverse complement strand
TTGCGTATGGAACTGAGTACCCATCGATGGAAGTAGCATTACATGAGGTGGAAGTGGTGGAATTTGAAGTGGAATTTGAAGTGGAAGAAAGAGTTCCAGCATATTTATTCACACGTTCTCATTCGTAATGACAGTACATCTCTCCTGAACTATTGAATGATGCCTTGTACGAAATATCACACGCTTGGAGGCAGCTCGAAAGTGTTTTTCCGACTCAGAGAGTGTTCGCACGAGCTCAGAGACCACCCTTATATCCCTCAGGGGTGAGATATACTATCGGTAAGTTCGTGAGTACGCATGCTCCTTGTCACTTAACGGAAGTGGAAGAAGATTGAGTATTTTGGGTTGAAGTGCTCGTAGTATTCTTTACGATCTCACTTCCTCTCTTGTACCATCCAGTACCATCACATTTGAATTCTTGTTCATAGATGGTAGATGCACTTTGTTTTGAGATTACTTTTATGGATCCATTTGTTGCGTATGGAACTGAGTACCCATCGATGGAAGTAGCATTACATGAGGTGGAAGTAGAAGTGGATTGGGTATCCGAGGAAGTTCCTTTTTTCCGAGACTGATCCAGAATAGCTACAAATGTAGCATCCGTAAGGGTGCTCGCATTGTGTCAAACAGCATTCGTATCCAAGATGACTGAATACTTCTTTTCTCGCATGGACTGATAGAGAGGTGTTGCATGATCAGAAAAATTCACGATACCATCCGTCTTCGAGTGAACCAAATAATATACAATATCGGTATTAAATTTATTGAGATAATTAACTGGACTATTTTGTTTTGCACGTTGGAAAAAATCAGTGGTTCCATACGATTCGCCGAGAAAACGTGCTACTGCATAGTTTATATCCCCAGCATCCGTACGAGAAAAATCCTTCGTAAGATCAGTAGGTCACGCCATAGCAACAACCTGATTCAATTTCACGATATCTCATTGAGATGGACAACTTGCATCATGATAGCCTCATTGATACAGTGCATATTGCAATACCAGATGTCATCCTGCAGATCCCCCTATCAGATTAATACTGTTCTCATCGAAGTTATAGCGTTTCCGATGCTGGTATATCCACTGAAGTGCGCAATCAATCTCCCCATACACTACACCAACTCCAGCAAAGTCTGGTGTAGAAATAGAATAATCGAGAGATACAATAGCTGCTCCTTTCTGAAACAGACCCTTCGAAATATCCAAATCCGATTCCTTATCTCATCCGATCCATCCTCAACCATGCACTAATAGGTACACTGGGCGTGGAGAAGTCGAACTGAGACCTTCTGGCAGATGAACATCGAGCTTCTGAGATCATTTATATACGATATTCTTGAGTGGTAATACATCTGTCGTTGTAGCTTTCGTAGTGATTCTAATAGGGAATTCTTTTCGAATACTCTCGCGAGAAACAGAGTTATAACACTCTGAAGAGAGATAGACATAGCCATTCGTTCTCACATATTCCTGAGAAATAACAAAGCTCTTCGAACCAAATGATCGAGTTGGTCCGTTATAAAAATCATAGATAGCATTCCCCTGCTTCTCACCGAATGGCATCCATCCCCCATTTTTATGGGAAATATAGAGAGTACAAACCTTATAATTCGAGCCAATAAGGTACGTAAAGACTACTGACTCACCGATCTTCGCGGTGGTGGTACTCATTTCGAGTGTGAGGGTCTCGCTCGGCACCTGAGCAGCTGATGCAAGTGGTACCGCCATGATGTGCTCAGCCCCATAGGTACACATCATGACAGAAATACTGAGCAATGACAGAAAGAGGGTAATATAGGTTCTCATATATCGCGTGAGCATTTATAGGATAAATACAGAAAAGAATCCCCACATCCATACAGACTGGGGATGGAAAGTACTATTTATTGGATAGCATTCAGGCGAGACTCGAGTGCTTGGATGCGTATATTCTGAGCATCTATCATTTTCTGTTGTGTCCGGATCGCTTCGATGAGTGGTGCTACGAGATTCGCATATTCTACGGACTTTACACCACTTCGTTCATCGGTATGAACGGCATCTGGAAATACTGCCTCGACTTCCTGAGCAATGACACCAATATCCTTTCTTCCTGAATCCTTCCACTCAAAAGAGTATCCACCCATTCGAAGAACTCTTTCGAGGGAATTTTCGAGTGGCTTAATATTATTTTTTAGGGTTCGATCCGAATATATGAATCCACCGAGTGACGTCACCGTTCCTGTTACCTGGACATTTCCAGCAACATGGAGTTTCTCAGTAGGAGTACTGATTCCGATACCGATATTCCCATTGGTACCATATATCCAGTTTCCGATATTGAGTTGATTGGAACCAGCTGGAGATAGAGCCTGAGCACCCCATCCGATCATGATATTTCCGCTTCCTGTAACCGTAGTACCCGCCTGATATCCGATCGCGGTGTTACTATTTCCTGAATTATTTGCATTGAGTGCCTGGTATCATACCGCTGTATTCATATGTCCTCCCAGATTACCCCGAAGAGCATTAGAGCCGAGGGCGGTATTATAATGTCCAGTGATATTATTCAGGAGGGCGTCTACTCCCTGTGCCGTATTATGATATCCAGTTGTATTATTATAGAGAGCATTTACACCATTCGCGGTATTGTTCCCACCAGTGGTAGTACGTGCGAGGGTACGATATCCGATAGCGGTATTATTCTGACCATTCGTATTCGATAATAGAGCGGTATATCCGATAGCCGTATTATTTACCTGACTCCCCGAACCGCGTCAGACCGTCAGAGTATCTATCATAGCACCAGATCCCACGAATAGAGTCGTATCAATCTTCGCATTTCCTGCGACTCGGAACTTCTCTCCCGTAGGTCCCGAACCAATACCGATATCTCCATTATTCCCATAGATCCAACCTCCGATATTGAGCTGATTCGATGATGTTGGAGGCGCTGTCATAGATGCTGAAGTAGCATACCCAATAAAAATGTTATTATTACCAACGGTAGTGTCACCAGCCAATGTTCCGATCGCAACATTCCGATTTCCGGTGATATTATACCCTAAGGCATTATACCCTATAGCTACATTCTGATGTCCTGTAACATTAGATGAAAGAGCCTCAATTCAGAGAGCTGTATTTGAAGTTCCTATAGTATTTCAATAAAGAACCCTCCTGCCAACAGCAGTATTGAACCAACCAGTGGTATTCGAATAGAGCGTATTTTCGCCGACAGCCGTATTATTCTGACCATTCATATTCGAGTAGAGAGCATTCGCACCCACCGCGGTATTCGAGGCAATATTTCCACGACCCATTCCGACAGTGAGCCCATTGATACTCGCGTCTCCTCCAGCAAGAGTGAATCGAGCGAGTTGACCACCATTTCCAACGACACGAGCCGTTGCCTGACCGATCATGACATTCCCCGCTCCCGTGAAGTAGATATTCGATCCTCCATCATTACTCTTCCAGTATCCTTCTGAGCTCATACAGTTCGGGAGTCCATAACTCATACCTGGAGTCGTATTGTATCCGGCGATGGTCGAACCAGATGGACATGGGTTCTCGATTATATTTCTGAAGTACTGACTGAACGCCCCACCCGTAAATGCTCACACATATGGAACACCCGTTGGTGCGGCTGCAGAGGCAAGTTGTGTACTCATCATGCTCACACAGAGAGTTATGAGAGTGATCCAGAACATATGGACAATCCGAAGAGAGAAGGAAGCGTTCATAGAAAAATAGAGAAAAGGAATAAGAATGAAGGAGAAATAAGATTAGAGAGCGAGTCCTGGAGGTGGGGTAGCTATCACTTTCGGATCGTGTTCGATAATGACTGAGAACGTATCGAGTGTCGCATCCTTATAGCCTCGACGGAGTGGGTCACTCGTTGTCTGGAAGTCACGGAAATAGTTCAGGTCATAGCGTATCGCTGTATCATAATTACAGTTCGTTTCGGTAAATGGACAGTCTGGAACCGATCCTGTGAATGAAGATCCGCCGATCGTATTATGAGAGATAACCGATCATCGAACGTAGAGCTGATAGTCTGGAAGCATAGACCCTGCTGCTTCCTTATCTCCATTATAGAGATCGAGGACACTCGAAGCATTCATATATCCAGAATAGATAGACCCCTCTGCGAAGAGAGAAGCTTGGATACGAGTGACCTTCCCATGTACATAGATATTTCATCCGACACCAGCATCATTTTTTAGCGCGATGATCGCATGCGGAGAGACGAATCCATTCAGCATCAGTACACCCGTATCGACATAGACATCGGCCCCTGATACAATAATAGATCGAACATTATCTGCATTCGATTGGAATGCATTCTGAACATCACTATACTTGAGTATCTTTGCAGTAGTATCCGTATTTTTAAAGTAAGCAAAGTTATTGATTTTATTCGGGATGGTAGGTGAAGAAAATGGAAAGGTATTATACGTTCCTGGAGAGAGATTTCTCGTAAGAATCGAGACATTTTTTCGTACCAAGTTCGTATATTCCGCCATCGACAGTGAACTATATCGATCTCCCACACCATAGAGCACATCGTAGATACGAGATGAGCCGATATTTCCGATGATCTTCACTTTTCCGATAAAACCACTTCCCACCTGCCCCGCGATGATCGAATTGCTCGGAAGGGATCCGGCACCCATCGGAATCCAACCAAGAGCATCGGACCAAGCATATCCTGAGAACATGAGTGTATTTGGATCGTAGGTCACGGTCGAGAAATCGATCCAACCCGCATTATCCGTCCAAGCAAATCCAGACCCAACCCATGGATTTCGGATATTTCCTGAATCGGGTAAAAATTCTGCATCATGGAACATAGTCCATCCGACCGTATCCAGCCAGATGTAACCAGAGAGTGTATTTCCGATCATCTGTGGATCACCCATAGGTACGAAGTGAATCTGTCCAGCATTATCATCGCTGCGAAACATTCCGAAACTATGCGGATTGCCGATGATACCCGAGAGCTTTCGTATCGCGAGCTCAGGAACATTCGAGAATGCGAGTATTCATCCGAAAAGGAGAGTTATCAGAAAAATGAGGAGATTCCGAGAAGTGCGCATAGAAAAAATAAATTATTTCTTGGAACAGAGGGCTGCATACTGACTGACGAGAGTCGTGTTTTTACCATACGTAGCAATAACCTGAGCATCACATGCCATAGGCTTATCGAGTTTTCCAAGGGATTGTATCTTTCCGATTTCTCCGAGGGACTCACTATATTTCCCGATAATAAAATACGTTCGATATCGGATTCGCAGAATATCAACCGTAGGCGTATTTATGGTAAGATAGGAATTCGAGAGGCTAATAACGGAAAGGTATCGTTTTTCTTGATAGGCTTTCTCGATCTCACTCATGGTAACCGTAGAGGAGATAGGAGATGCTGTAGTAGAACCCGTAGTAGTCGATACGGTCGTGAGAGATGGAGAAGGAGTATTACTCGGACTCGAAAAATATGGGTCAAGTACGAATGTACGAGGAACTCCTGTAAAGGGATTCGATCCTGTTTTTGTGAGATATTTCTGACTGAGGCGATTATATTCGAAAAATCCAATGAGCTTTCGTTTAAAGGTTTGTTTATCATATTGATACAGGATTTTCGCATCATAGATAGCACCCGAGCTCGATGCATACATAATACCGACGAATACATGGTCCGCATTTCCAGATGGAACAAACTCATATCCACCGATTTTTGCAGTATTCGGAAGACTATATGCATCACGAATAGCAGACCATTCTGTATGTATCTTGCTGATAAATCCACTCACGCCCGTTCCATACTGTTGAGCTACGGACCTCAAAACAACACCAGAAGCCTCTCATGAAAGTGTAGTTCACGAGCTCACGCTCACGAGCGTTCCTGAGAGAGTTGAGGATGTAATTTTTGTGGGGATGGGCTGAGCAATAGCCCCCGAGAAGGTATCGAGAGGAATTTTGATTCCTGCTTTTGCAATCTCATTCTTCAGTACCACATTCTCAGCTTCGAGTTGACGGATTCGAGCATTGTATTGCTCGATGAGGAGAGTAAGATCAGAAATAGTCTTCGAGCTATCGACCATGCCCGTTGTGGTTTCTGCAAATATTCAGAGAGGAAAAAGAGAACACAGGAACACTACTCCCAAAAGTATACGCATAGAAAGAGAAAGTGGATAAATTACGCCAAATATACGGATGAATCAGGCGAAATCAATCTTTTTACAGGAGTATAACTCTTGCGATGTATCGAAGTTATTCCATAATTAATAAGTGCCTCCTGATGCAATCGAGTTCCATACCCCTTATGCCGATCAAAGGAATATCCAGGAAACTCCACTCAATATTCACACATCATGGCATCACGTTCGACTTTTGCGACGATAGAAGCAAGTGAAATATAGGGATAGAGGGCATCTCCATCAATAGTATATACCACCCGAATACGCGATGCTTTCTCATGATCCAGAGTGTCATAGGGGGTTAATCGTGCTTTCGAACCCTTCTTATAGGCAAAAATATAGTCAATCGATTCCCCTATATCAAACTCATAATTATCACACCCATCGATCGCGATCGCAATATGAACATCCTCTGGAATCAATTGCAAACAGGAAAGAATCACATCCTGCATACACTGACGATTCGCTTCTCGAATACCAACAGTATCAATCACTGAAGCATCTCGAAAGGCAAATGCATACTGAGAGCGATCCTGATAAGACAATCGTTCTATCTGATGGAATATTTCTTCTCGTTTTTCTGGGGTTAATGCCTTTGAATCGGCATATCCAGAAATACTCGCGAGAACTCATTCGAGGGATTCAACAGAAACAAGCCAGCCCCCTGCCATCACTGGACCAGCCCAAGCTCCTCTTCCCGCCTCATCAATACCGATGATATAATCTGCATTCATTGGGGCATAGTAGGAATGCTTCAGAAAGTGTCAAAAAGATTTTTGCCTTTTTCTCATGAATTCATAGAATGCATCTACTCT
>CAZDFE010000058.1:0-7142 GCA_964504755.1 uncultured Candidatus Peribacteria bacterium | reverse complement strand
CGATTAGTCTCATCCAGAAAGAAAAAGATCCCCTCCATAATAAGAACTATACCGAGATCACGATCGAGAAATTCACCGGAACGCTCGGCGAACGGATGAATATCAGTCTCTCACGAAAGAAAACTCCCCTCGAAAATGGAACCATTATCCCACTCGAAAGTATCATCACCCGCTATGGGCCAACGGGAGTATTTCTCCTGGAAAATGGCGTTGCTCACTTCACCCTCGTCGAAGTCCTCGCCTCAGATACGAACTATTCCGAAGTCATCGGAATCCCAGAAGGTTCGGAAATCATCACGAAAGGAAAAGAAAATATCATCGATGGAGAAAAATTACCGATCATGAAAAAATAAATTAAGAAGGCAGGAATCATGCAGCAATATGAATCAATAATTGATAGATTATTTTCTTATTCATTACCGATTCGTGTGTTTCCTTTCTGTCATTCCGGATTTATTCCGGAATCCAGAAGTTTCAGAAACCTGGATTCCTGTCCTCAAGGATCATTCCCTTCGGTCAAAGACATTCGCAGGAATGACAGAATCACGGACCTCGCGAAAAAAATTAAAACAATGGGAACCAAAAACCTTTTGACTTCATATTACCCATTCATAATATATAGAAAAATAATCCCTATGGAAACTCACGAAATCGAAAAAAGAGCGACCGAAGTCGCCCACCTCCTCAAGCTCCTCGCTCATCCGAAGCGCTTTCTCATTCTCTGTAAGCTCCGCGACGGACCGAAGACCGTCGGCGACCTCGAGAAATACTGTACCATCGGTCAGTCTCAACTCTCCCAATTTCTCGGGAAAATGAAGGACGAAGGCATCCTCACTTCTGAGAAAAGTGGGCAATTCGTCTCCTACTCGATCGCAGATACTCGCGTACTCGAACTCATCAACTCGATGCAGAAGATTTTTTGTGAAACTTAGAGTATCACTTGCTTTATTGATCCATTATTCCTTTGATGGTTCATTATTCAGACTCAATCCCACAGATTTCTGCATATAATGAAGAAACGCTAGAACAAACCATGGATTTTCACCACATTTTTCCATAAATTCTTGATAATTCTGGGGCAAGTATTGGGCAAACGTCTCAAATTCCACATGGGCATGTCGTGTCCTAGGGTTTGGTGAATAAGATATCTGATCACTAGGTAATAGTTGCTCAAAACATAATTTTGTAACCCTTTCAATCAATATCCGAAGCTCACGCTCTGAAAGAGTTAGCTGTTCCATCAATCATACTAATTTTGTAACAGCAGTATTCACTTCTTCTGGTCTTGGCCTTAAAGTCTGGTGAGCTCAATCTCAATCTCCTAAAAGAAGTGTTGACATAAAAGAAAAATGTTATTAATAAAGAAATTTCTACAAATTCTTCAAATCAAATATAATACCAAAATATATATTGTCAAATATAAATTCTATACTATAATTCATTTTCTATGCTCTCCATCTCTCCGAAAGAACTCGCTCATCTCCTCGAAACCGCTCCAGATACGATCGAACTCATCGATGTTCGTGGCACGGGCGAATACGATGAATCTCACATTCCCGAAGCGCGCAATATCCCACTCCATATCCTGCCGATCCGACTTCCTGAGATTAACACTCAGAAGCAAGTCGTCTTCATATGCCGATCGGGTGGACGCTCAGCGCAAGCCTGCATGTTTCTCGAACAGAGCGGGATCAAGGGATATAATCTCTCGGGTGGTATGAGCGCTTTCGAATCTGAATTCCCTCAGAAAGTTATCACGAGCGAAAAGAAAAAACTGTTCGGACTTTTCTAAAAAAAGTATGAACTTATAAATTCTCTTATTTTTCAATTTTCTCTGTTCTTAATTAATTATTCTCTTTTCTCTGTTCCCTGGTCATTATTCACTGTTCATTATTAATTCATCATTATCTTAGGACTGTCACTATCTATACCAAAGACTACTGCCCCTACTGCGTAAAGGCAAAATCCCTCCTTACTTCGATCGGAGCCACCTTCGAAGAAATCGATGTCACACACGATCCGGATCTCTTCATGCAGATTTATCAGAAATCCCACATGCGCACGGTTCCTCAGATTTTCGCGGGCGATGAATGCCTCGGTGGATACGACTCGATCGCGAGCCTCCACCAGGAAGGAAAACTCACTACGAAACTCGGAATCTAATACTTAAGTATTTCAAGAAGATTTAAAGTAGGATGAGTATATTACATTTACCTAATATATAGGATTTATTCATAATTTTTCTCCTATGAATGCCATTGCGTTTCTTCCTATCGGGATTGCTTGTATCCTCACTTCCTGTACGGCGGGAAATACCATTTCTTCTCAGGCCCCAGCTCCTGAATCTTCTCTCGTGCGCCCGAATACCATCGTCCAATCTGGTGCCATAAGCCTCTCTGAAGCACAGAAACAGCTCCTCCAGGATGCGTATCGTGAAGAACTCCTCGCCCACGATGTCTATACGAAAATGGTCGAGAAATACAGCGAACTCAGGGAAGTGAATAACATTATCCAATCTGAGTCTGACCATCAGAATACGGTCAGAAGACTCCTCGATGCTCGATGAATCGCGCGTCCGACGGATTATGGAATCTATGCTGACACCTATACGATGCTCATAAAAATGATTAACACTTCTCGAAATGAAGCCATCGAAGCGGGAATCATGATCGAAACGGGCGACATAGAGCACCTCCTCGAAGAATACAAGAAAATCGAAGACAGTGAGGTTCGTCGCGTATTCGAGAATATTGGTGGTGGAAGCTTCAATCATTTGCGTGCCTTCCTCAGACTCGCGAATACCTACCAATACACCCCTCGCACGACGTATAGTGATTTTCTCTCGTGAGCGGAACTCTCTCAGTCTGGCTCACTCCAGTACAAGATGACCGAACTCCTCGAGAAAAATAATCTCCCCACATCTGGAACGGGTGGACGTGATTCTCTCGGTCAGGGTGAACATCGCGGAAATGGCCGAAATGGGGGTGGTGGACGGGGCATGAATCATTAATTTTTCTCTATGCGTATTCGATTTTTTCTCATTGGACTCTTTCTCGTCACACTTTCGAGCTGTTCAGAATCCGTTCCGAACTCCACGAGTGCCTCGCCTACTACTCAGACAAGCACTCCTCCTCAAACGAGTCTCCTCTATGTGGATGTCCGAGAAGATGGGGAATGGAATGCCTGACATATCCAAGGAGCGATCCACGTGAAGCTCTCGGATATAGAAGCAGGAAAAATCGACTCTATACCAAAAGACCAACCCATCGCCCTCTACTGCCGAAGTGGTCGTCGCTCGGGAATTGCCTATGATATCCTCTCGAAGGCAGGATATACTCATATCCAAAATGCGGGAGGAATGGATACAATTTCGGGAGTGACGATCATCCAGTAAACTACCTCATATTTTCTCATTTTTTATATGATCTATACATCAACGGATAGCAACTTTGCACGAGATACCGCCTCATGATGGTCACTCATTGATTTCTGGGCACCATGGTGTGGACCCTGCCAAGCCATGTGACCCATCCTCGAAGCCTTCGACCAATCGAACCAATATCCGATAAAAATCATGAAGCATAATGTCGATATGGAGCCTGAAATGGCAAATACATTTCACATTCGGGGAATTCCTACTATAATCCTCTTCCATGATGGTCGAGAAGTCACTCGAGTCAGCGGAGCACAGACGACTGAAGCCCTCGAAGAACTCCTGAAAAACCATCTTCAATAATTTTTTATCACGCTTTATGTACGGAAAATTTCTCCCGCATCTCTCTGAAAAAAATGACAAATACGGTTTCGTGGATGAACGCGAGATTCGCATTGCTACGGGCATAACGCTCGTTCTCGGACTCGCTTCACTCTTTCTCGTTCTCCTGAAGGCACGATATGATATTCCCCTCGTGCTCGTGAGCCTGATGGTACTCGATTTTGCTCTGAAGGTTTTTATCTCGCCTCGATGGAGCCTCTTTGGTTCGTTCGTACGAATATTTCTCAAGAAGTGAGAAGAAATCTGGGTTGGCGCGGTTCAAAAACGATTTGCCTGGAGCATCGGAATCGTTCTTTCGGCTCTCGTTCTCTACTGTATCCTCCTGCTCTGATCCTATATCACACCGATGGAATGACCGCAGTCTCTCGCGGTTTCGGGTATTCTCGAAGCCACTCGAGCGAATATCCTCAGTGGAGCTCTCATCGTCACACCGATGAATCCGACGATCATCGCCTGTCTGCTCTGCATCATCTTTATGTGGTCAGAGTCAGTCGTCGGATATTGTGTCGGATGTCATATCTACGCGTGGCTCGTACGAAAGTGATGGATGAAGGCTCACAAAAATCAAAACTGTATCAATGGGGCTTGTGATATACCAAATACTCAGGCATAGAAAAATACTTGCATTTTTCATTTTTCCACTATAATCCAGCTCAAAGAGAAGTCGTGCAGAACCCTCTTGGCATTTCCGAGTACCTGTCATTGCGAGCCTATGCGAAGCAATCCAGTTACAAAAGAATATTCCAAAAAGTTCTGTGCGATTTTTTTGTTCATTTTGTTTGGTCATTCTGAACTTGATTCAGAATCTTCGTTCATTTTTTGGAATTATGAATCAAGGATACGTATATATCACAACCAATTGATTCCGTGGAACCATGTATATTGGAGTTACCTCAAATCTCATAAAAAGAATCTGAGAACATAAGAACTCTATTAATACCGAGAGTTTCACTACCAAGTACGGTTGCAAAAAGCTGGTCTACTATGAAACTTTTTCAGAAATAAGTGATGCCATTCAGCGAGAAAAACAGCTCAAAAACTGGCATCGTGACTGGAAAATAAATCTAATCGAAAGTCAAAATCCTTATTGGAACGATATCTACAAGGATATCATCCAATAATAGAAAATAGAGAAGATGCCGAAACAAGTTCGGCATGACAAGCATATAAATCTCCAGAAGCCTAAAAATACTATACAACTTATTATATTTCTATGAAAAAACTCGAACTCCTCCTTCCTGCGGGAAATCTCGAAAAACTCAAGTACGCCATCGCCTACGGGGCAGACGCCGTGTATGCGGGTGTACCTATGTTCTCCCTTCGTGCCCGTGAGAACCAGTTTACCTGGGAAACACTCGCCGAAGCCGTCGAATACTGCCACAGCCGTGGGAAAAAAATCTACTTCACCGCGAACATCTACGCGCATAATATGAAGATCAAGCCATTTATGGCAAACTTCCAGAAGATGATGGACATGAAACCCGATGCCTTTATCATGTCGGATCCTGGGCTGATCCACCTCGTTCGCAAGAACTTCCCCGAAGCCGAGATTCACCTCTCCGTTCAGGCAAATAATACCAACTGGGCTCAGGCCGAGTTCTGGAAATCCATGGGAATCACCCGTATTATCCTCTCACGAGAACTCTCCCTGCGCGAAGTGAAGGAAATCCACGAAATGGTTCCGGGTATCGAGATCGAATTTTTCGTTCATGGCGCTATCTGTATGGCCTATTCTGGACGATGCCTGCTTTCGAATTATTTTTCGCATCGTGATCCGAATCAGGGAACCTGCTCACACTCGTGTCGCTGGGAATATAAAGTATTCAAGAAAGATGCGAGCGCCGATGAGCTCTATGATTCGACGGGACGACCCGAAGACTATCAGGAACTCACGGGAGAATTCTATCTCGAAGAGCGCGAACGAAAAGGAGAAATGCTCCCAATCGACGAAGACGAATACGGAACCTACATCATGAACTCGCGCGATATCTGCCTCCTCTCGTACGTACAGGAGCTCGCTGATGCAGGAGTGGTATCGTTCAAGGTCGAAGGTCGATCAAAAACCGTAAACTATCTCGCTGGAGTCGGACGAGCGTATCGGCCAGCACTCGACGCGGTCGAAGCAAGTCAAACATACGATGCTATGACCCTTTCCGAAGAAGTATTCGCGATCTCGAACCGCGGATACACTCCAGGCTTTCTCGTCGGAAATCCAGGAGAAAAGGCAATCTATTTCGAGAAAAATGTCGACCTCCACGAAGAAGACCCCGTCGGGATCGTGAAGGGATACGATGAAGCTCGGAAAATGGCTCGCATCGAAGTGAAAAATCGCATCGATGTCGGTGATGAGCTCGTCCTCCTCTCCCCTTCGCAGCGTGTGAATTTCGCACTGGAGACGATCATCGCTGATCCGATCCTCCTCGCGGATGTCACGTCAGATGCTGCGAGCTTCGATCATGTTCCAGAAAATGGAGAATCCCGAGAGGCGGGGCATGGCGGACACATCGACCTCTGGGTCAATGTTCCAGAAAAACCCGCTGACTACGCCATCATACGAAAAAAACGAACTCTCGAAGTCTAATACTTTCCCCGAAATTTCGGGGATTTTTTGAGCGAACCCATTTGCTTTCTTCCCCTTTCTCTATAGAACTATACCCATGAAAAAACTCCTTCTCTCCTTCCTCTTTCTTATTATTTTTTCTTTCGGAGAAAGTGTCTCTGCGGGCATTATTTTCACACCACCCAAAGTACCGACAACCACTCCTGTTATCAGAGTAACTCGAGAGAAGAAGATTCGAACCAAGAAAATATCCCCCCTACCAGCAACATGATTTTCTGGAACGATAGAAACAGGAACTATCATAACTCCCGTATTTTGACCCACTCTGATACAAAAAGGAACGGCGATCGAGCTTTATGTCGATGAATTGAGTCGGATATATATCGAACGGATTTCTCTCGCGAGTGGTGCTACGATCCATTCGTTTTCTGATTTCGTCGAGTATGATAGTGCGAGTGGCGAACCCCTCTATCGAAAATCGAATCCAAAAACCAAAATCGACTCCCTTCCGAATCGTCCATTCTCGTATATTAACGGGCAGTTTTTCGATCCCGCGAGAAAATACACTCCCCTTTCCTTCGGTCTCAAAATCCAGAATACCGTTCTCACCGCGGGCGCAGATAATCGTGATGAAGCAAAAAATATCCTCGCCTTCAGTGGGAATACCGCGCGCATCCTCCCCTATTCGTGGGAAAATCTAAAGAATACTCCTGCGGATTTCGCGATCGTGAGTCTCACGCTCGATGAATCCCACTATCCGAATGCATCTGTCGGTCGTACCTATCTCTGTACAGAAAATCCTGATGC
>CAZDFE010000057.1:0-7170 GCA_964504755.1 uncultured Candidatus Peribacteria bacterium | reverse complement strand
CGTAGTAGGTTTTTCCATTGATCCCTGGGAAGCGACGAATCGTGCCTTCTTCGGCCATGGCTTCGATATTTCGATACACGGTCGCGCGCCCGATTTTTGGACTCTCTTTGCGAACTTCCTCATAGATATCCTCCGCTGAGAGGTGACGACATTCGCAGGTATTGCAGATGATATCGCGGTATTGGTGTTTGCGCATAGAGAGACGAAAAATATGCATCGCATTATGTGAATTTTTCAGAAAAAAGCAATCTTTATTATGAGAATTATTCTCATAATATTTTGACTTCACGAATAAGTTTTATACAATGACTTTGTTTTTATTCTTTATTTTTTCATATGACACATCATCATCCTTCCGTTGCTCCACTCAACCAACTCATTGCGGTCTATACCGTTGCTGCTCAGAATGCTCGTTTTTGCCACTGGAATGTCGTCGGGCCGCACTTCGAAGACGATCATGAGTTTTTCGGGGAACTCTATGATGAGCTTTCCGCAGAAATTGATCTCTTTGCGGAACGGATTCGTGCGCTTCGTGAGTTTCCGATGTCTCGTCTCACGGATATTCTCGCAGAAACGACGATTGCTGAATACGAACTTCCGATGACCGCTCGCAATATGCAAAAACACATGCTCGCAGACTATGAACACATTTCTCTCGAAATGGCGAAAATGATCGAACTGACTGCGGAAGATGCGGTGACACAAGACATCATCGTCGGTTCGAAACGTCAGATCGATAAGCGTGCGTGGATGATGCGCTCGATGCTCGGGGAATAGTTTTTTGCTTTTGTTTCTGAGAAATCCTGATAGAGAAAAAATAGATTTTTGGCACGTATTTTATATCCACCATGCGTCTTATGAAAGCGAGTAAACTCTTCGTCTCCATGCTCGAATCTTATGGAGTGAATCGAATCTATGGAGTCCCTGGGGAAGAAAATCTCGATTTTCTCGAAGCGATTCGAACCTCTTCGATCGAACTCATTCTCACGAGAAATGAACAAACGGCGGTATTTATGGCGGCGAATCATGGTCGTTTTACGGGAGAACCAGGGGTAGCGCTTGCGACGCTCGGGCCAGGAGCGACGAATATGGTAACAGGAGTCGCGTATGCACAACTTTCGGGTCTCCCACTGATCGTGATCACAGGGCAAAAGCCGATCAAGAAATCGAAACAAGGACTCTTTCAGATTATCGATGTGGTCGGTATGATGCGTCCGATTACGAAATATGCAACGACCATCGCGAGTGCTCAGCGGATTCCTTCGATTGTACATAATGCCTTTAAGCTGGCACGCTGAGAGCGTCCTGGAGTGGTCTCGATCGAGCTTCCTGAAGATATTGCAGCGGAAGAGGTAGAAATTGACGCTATCCCTGCGCCTCTCTCGAAGCTACGCCGACCCCACGTCGATGAGAAAATGATCGAACGGCTCGTGACGGCCCTCTCGCGCGCGGAACGTCCGATGATCCTCGTGGGAGCCTGAGCCAATCGCAAGCAGATTTCGAAATACCTGACCGCCTTTATCCAGAAATACCATATTCCTTTTTTTGCTTCGCAGATGGGAAAGTGAGTGGTGGATGAATCCCTTCCTGAATACCTCGGAACCGCGTCGGTCACTACAGGAGATTATATCCATCAGGCGATCGCGCAGTCTGACCTTATCCTCTCAGTCGGCTATGATCCGATCGAGAAGCCGACGATGCTCATGGGAGTCGATGGAACACCATCGATCCATATTAATTTCACGGAAGCGACGATCGATGAAGTGTATGCTCCATTTCTCGAAGTGATCGGCGATATCGGAAATACGTTCTGGCAGCTCTCGGAACTCGAGATCGAGAAAGTATGGGACTATGAGGAGGTATATCACATTCGTGATCGGTATCGAACGATTCTCAGAGGACACCTCGAAGATGAAATCGAACATTCACTCCTTCTTGGGCCTCGCCAGCTTGCGCATACTGTTCGTGAGCATTTAGCACCAACGGATATTCTCACGCTCGATAATGGTCTCTATAAGGTATGGATTTCTCGAAATTATCCCTGCTATACCCCGAACACGCTTATTCTCGATAACGCACTCGCAACCATGGGGGCGGGTCTCGCGGCTGCCATGAGTGCCAAAATCGAATTTCCTGATCGGAAAGTTGTCTGTATCACGGGGGATGGTGGACTCGTGATGAATCTCTGAGATATCGAGACGGCCGTTCGTCTGAACCTCGATATTACGGTGATTATTCTGAATAATGGTTCCTACGGGATGATCGAATGGAAACAGGAATGAGGCGGGATGCCACGATTCGGACTTTCGTTCGGGAATCCTGATTTTGTGAAATTGGCCGAAAGTTTCAGGGCGCTTGGATTTCGTGTGGAGAAAAAAGAAGATTTCGATACCATTCTCTCGGAAGCCATGCTTCTTCCTGGACTCAAACTCATCGATGTTCCGTTCGAATATCCAAAAAAAATCCAATAACTTTTCTACACGAGTATGTCATCTATTCTTTCTATCAATCCCTTTACAGAAACCGTAAATGCTACCTTTGAGACGATTTCTCGAGAGGAATTGGATACAAAAATCCAACAAGCGCACGAAGCATTTTTGTCCTGGAGACAGGTTTCCAATTCGGATAAAAAAGCCTTATTCTATCGACTGGCTGAGATAATTCACGATCGACAATCTGAGCTCGCCGAAATCCAAACGAAAGAAATGGGAATGCTCTATACGTATTCTTTCACGGGACTCGGAAGTACGATAAAGCTCATTCATTGGTTTGCGGATAATTCCGAATCCCTGCTCGCGAATGAAGTCGAAACAAAAAATGGAACGACGCATGAGTACCAGTATGATCCATTGGGTGTGATTTTTGGGGTGGCACCCTGGAATTTCCCATTTAACCAGGTGCTTCGTGCGGCGGTTCCGAATATTCTCGCCGGAAATACGGTGATCTATAAGCATGCATCCAATACGCCACTCGCAGGACTCGGAATCGAAGAGTTATTTTTGCAGGCAGGATTTCCCGTGTGAGTCTATCAGCACCTCATGGTATCCGCGAGTGAGACGGAGTATATCCTCTCGCGTCCCGAAGTACGCGGCGTGAATCTCACGGGTTCAGAAGGGGCAGGTCGTTCGATCGGTGCTCTCGCTGGGAAGTATCTAAAACCGTCGGTGCTCGAACTCGGTGGAAATGATGCTTTCATCGTGGCTCATACGTCGAATATCGATCGGGTCGCGCACGAAGCGGTGAAAGCGCGTATCTCGAATAATGGTCAAAAGTGTAATTCATCGAAGCGATTTCTCGTACTCGATGAATACTATGATGCGTTCTGTGAGTCATTTGTTCGTCATACCGAAGCATTGGTTATTGGCGATCCGATGGATCCATCGACCGAACTCGGGCCCCTCGCTCGTGCCGATCTCGTCGATGAGATTCATGCGCAAGTACAAAAAACGATTTCCGAATGAGCTCGATGCCTCACGGGTGGGGAAAAACTCGACCGAACCTGATTTTTCTACGCGCCGACCGTACTCACGGATGTCACTCCCGATATGACATCGTACCAGGAAGAGGTCTTCGGTCCTGTGGCTTCGATTATTCGCATTGCGAGTCTCGATGAGGCGGTCGAAATGGCGAATCGTTCCGATTTCTGACTCTGTGGGTGTGTCTATGGAGATGATGTTGAAGAGCTCAAATCGATCGCTCGTCGTATCGATACGGGAATGGTATTCCTGAATAAGCCTTCCGCATCCCAACCGCATCTGCCATTCGGTGGTGTGAAGCAATCAGGATATGGAAAAGAAAATGGTCCCGAAGGACTCCGAGCGTTTACGAATAAGAAAGTGATCGTCTACTAATATTATAACCGTAAGTTATGCAGCTTTTTTTATAAACTTACTTTGCATTTGTTTAAATTTTATAATTAATGGATTTACTTGTAAGAGTTCTCGAATATCTAAATAAGCATCATCTATTCTTTGGCATCTCTTTTGAAGTTCTTTGGAAATATTATCAATATAATCTATAGGCTTGGCTGTAAGTCAACCACCATTAAACATAGTATTTGATATTCCAAATGAATCAATTCATCCTCTCTCAAGAGGCTCTCGTATATTTTCTATCCAAATAAGGTCTGGTCTATTTTTTGCCCATGCAAAGATAATCTCTACAGGACGTCAATTATATTGAGTGGTTCCAATCATTGTCTCTGTTATACCCAAGTAACGATGAACTCCATTTATTCATTTTTTAAATCATCCATTAAATTCTAGGCTTAAGTTCCCATCAATACTTGTTAAATCTCATGGCTTACGAATTGTGCCATCTCATTCTCAGACAGTAAATCTATTTCGATCCTTAAAATCTCTGAGTTTTACAGAATCTAAATGTTCCACTATATTTCACATATGTTCATACCATATGTGTCAAAAATCAATTTCATGAGCCCTTTTGCTTATAGGTAAGCTTCCCAATACTTCTTGCAACTCATCTACAACTACCGTTTCTTTGGTATATCATTTTGAATTCCAGTATTCTCACTTTGAAATATGATTTCAATTACGGTTAACACCAGGAGCACAGTGCCAATTACCCCCACTATTAGAGAAATAGAAATATCTTGGTTCGTATTTTCCATTTACTTTAGTATATCAAAGCACAGTCTTGTTGTCTAAATTCATTACTTCTGTAAAAAGAAATTCTTTTCCTTGAATAGTTTTTGTATATTTAGGTTTTGGCAATCGAATATCTTGATACATTTTTTCTCAATCCGATGAGAGTTGATTCGAAATATTTTCATTAAAAGATTCATATTTTGAAGATTCTTGTCTTTTTTGAGATGGCGTTATGGCATCCTTTGTTTTATATAAATGTGGATTTATTTTTTTAAAATCGTTCTCAGAACAGTTTATATTTATTTCATTATTTCAATCTTTCCAAATTATTGTATAACTTCCATTGCCTTCTTTTCGAGCGAGATAGGATCATTCTCATAACCCCTTTATCCCTCAATTATGAGGGATATTTATTCAACGTGTTTTTATGTTCCAATCAACTTTGAATGGTTCATTATATCATCAAATGATTTGGCGTAACTCTTTTAATTTTTGTATAATAGAAGCTTTAATTTTGAGACTTATATTGCCATTAACTTCAATATCTTGAATTATATTATTTATTAAATCATATAATCGAATTCGATTCCTTTCCACTCCCTCTTGAATAATATTTGACATCTTAACTAGATGTGCACGTATGTGTTCAGTTCCAACTCAAAGTATATCTATAATTTCTTCAACTTTTCTCCCGATTTCTGTCGTCATAGTTGATATTTTATTAGGCTCTTGGATTCTTTGATCGTGAAGTGATTCATTTTTTTGAGTATTATTTCATTCAGTTTTATTGCCATTTTCGATAATTGATCGAATCTTATTCTTGATAGTTTCTAATCGTTCCTGGAGATCTTCTAGGGCTTGACGTGTTGTATTGGATATATTTTTTTGAAGCTCACTGGTAATATCTTGAGATACCTTTATTGCATAACCAAGTTTTTCTCATGTTGTAATAGAGGAGGCTAGTGCTACCTTAAGAGCACTATAACTTTTAAATACTACAGCTCCTAATGCTGTTTCAGCAACACCATTCAAAATAGTGTTGAGTCCCATAAGAGCATATTTAGAATGAGTAATCTTTCTTTGAGCTCTCTCAATTTTTTCAGAACTTCATAATCATCGTTGTATCATCTTTTCTGATATTCTCTGGGTTTGTGAAAATTTATTTCACATCTCGGAGATTTTTCACACTACTGTAACTCATGCTTTATAGCTTGTGAGTAATCATATGATTCTTCATCACATTTGTCATATAGCAAATCCACGCTCACTTTCGGGTAATGAATTTATGGTATATACCTCTTTTTTTATAGTATCATAAATAGTTGTTCAAACGGTACTATAGTGTGTATTTTGTATATAGTTCCAAACCTGAGACATTTGCTGTCATACAATAGTTCTATAGCGTGGATCAATTCAAAATCTGATAGCTCCTTCAACTAAATCAATACTGCCAGTAACCACTGACTTTATGGACTCATAAGTTCATTCTACAAGTCCATTTACAGTGTGTAATGCTATCGTACTACTTGTTGTTAGAGCATCTTTGATGGATACTGGTTGCAATCGAAGAGAAGGGAGAATTATATTCAATCTTTTAATTAGAGCATTCGCCTCTATACTTCAAATAATGTAGGTATCATTTTGAATAAGGGTATATATTTTTTTGGCTTCTTCAGCTCGCTTGGATATACCTTCTTCATATATTTTTCTTGCAGATCCCCATCAATTAGTTTTTTCTCCAATCCAGTCTTGAGCTTTTCATATAATTCCAGTTTGTTCCTGATACGCACTATTAAGTTCTTTAACATTTCTTTCAATACGAGAAATTGAATCCCTATAATGTTTTACTCGCTCTCATTGATCGTTTATAATTGATGGTCTTTCATATTGTATTACTTCTGTTGGTGGCGTTTCTTCTGAATTTCATCTTCATTTTTCAGGAAGTTTTTTAATTCAGCTTAGTTTATTTTGTGTATCTAAACGTCAGGATAGTGGACTATTTATTCTTTTCCTTTTTGGAATCTGTAAAGCACTTCCAGTAATAATATGATTTGAATCTTGTAAATGATTTATATTTGAAATTAATTGCGTGGTTGTATCATATCTTTGAGCTATTTGGGAAAGAGTATCTCATTTTTGAACAATGTATTTAAAAGAATCCTCAGTAGTACTTTCTTGAGTATAAGTGGAATCTCGGTTATCCTTAGTATCTGAAAAACCATCGAATACATCCAGCATGATATATTAATTAATCTATAATCTTATAGCATTAAGCCATATTTTTCGTAAGAAAGCAAAATTTATTCTACTTATTACTACTATTTATATTCCCTCATTCAGATAATGAGAATTATTCTCATTTTTTTTTGATTTATGGAGAAAAATATATATACTTTGCCGTGTTATTTCTCAGAAATATTTCTGAGAATACGAATCTCACTTTATACTCTTACTTTTTTCTTATGTCTTGTTGTGAAAATGAATACTGCTTCGAACAGGTAAAGATCGATACTCCCGCTCCGCACTTCGATCTGCCAGCCTATGATCCGATCAAGGACGATAC
>CAZDFE010000056.1:3466-7319 GCA_964504755.1 uncultured Candidatus Peribacteria bacterium | reverse complement strand
AAGATCACAGATTTGTCAGATATTCTCGCCCTTATATATTTGTTCTTTGAGAATTTCTACCGAGGTATTTGGCATAAAAGGAGGATTGGCAAATTATTTCTTTAAATTTTTTGGAAGGATGCTCTTGAGCTCATTTTCGAGACTTTTAATCGTGGTAATTCGTTGATTGAGTACATAGATTTCATCATTTCCTTGAGTGGAATACTGGACATTAGAACTTGCTAGGTTGAATTGGTTATATTTTTCCTGGAAGGTTATGAGGTCTTTACTATACGTACAGAGACTTCCATTTTGCTTACAGGCAGTTACACTTTCGGTTACGAGCTTACTGAGTGCTTCCTGACGAGTTCGGATATTCTCTTTCAGATAGGTGAGATCATCCTTCGAAACACCACGAACATAAAAACGAATGCTAGCTCTTCCTGAATTTTCCTCATTTGGTTTTGTAGGATCAATCGTATTCTGTAGAGAAAAGCTCTGGATCGTGAGAAGAGGATTACTCATCATAGGAGGAAGTTGACTCTCAGAAAGTTTCCCAGTACTGGTAAGTAACTCAGGATTTCCAGATTTATTGATATAGTCGATAAAGCTCGCGATATCAGAATTTTTCCCCTTAAAGTCAATCTGAAATAGAAATGTTCCTATACTTTCCGGCATTCCTTGCTCTTTGACACCGAAGGTAATTCCCTGAAGTCCGAGGACCATATTACTTTCAAAATTATACTTCGCGAGAATAGACTGTTCAATGTAGCGAATATATTCTTTGAGCGTCAGATTTTTCCCTTCGATATTTCCACTCACAGGACTGAGCGTTGGAATAATACTATTCATCTTGGATCGTTCCTGATCAAGAATTCTCTTGTCTTCTTCGGTATTTCCGATCGACCGATCAAGCCATGTCACATAATTTCCTTCACCATCCTTGGTAATAGCTGTCTTGGTTCCTATAGGATCAGCTTGGATAATTTTTGCGAGCTCTGCTCGTTCTGGTTTTTCTTTGAGAATTGCTTCTAAATCAGAGAGTTCTATTCCATTACTTTCGAGTTTTGTATATTTTTCTATCGAAGCATTGGCACTACTGATCGCTGCATCTACCTTCGAGAGTCCAGGAAGAATATAGGAATAGGACCAAATTCAGATGGCAAAGAGTACGGCAACTTGTCCAATCGCTGTATAGGTAAGATGTTCTTTTTGAGAATTGCTGATCATATGGATATAAGTTAAGATTTTGCAGAAAGAGGGACGTACTGAACTTCTATCGAAAGGTTGGTTCGTGTGCTAAATACATCACTTTCTCCTTCGACAAGAGTTTCTTGGTTGAGTGATCCTGGTGGATTCAAAAGAATAAACTGACTTGAGGCAGTATTTCCGAGAATTTCGAGGAATGAAAGCGCTTCGATTCGTGCGGAACCGAGTTTCCCATTCGAATCATCATCACCAATTCTTCCTCCATATACAGTACATTGAGTTGTGAGATTCTGACCATTACTAATACTAATTCCGTTACATTCGATATTAGATCGACGTGGATCTTGTGCTGAATCTTTGACGCTCTGAAATTTCTTAATAATTTCATCAACGTATACCTTATTTTTATATGTATCGATAATAAACTTCTTTTCAGGAGAAGAAGCGAGAAGATTTTTTGTAATCTTAATAGGAATATACTCATTAAGTTTTACGATAATACTCTCCTGGAGAGTGGCATATTTTTCATCATATTCTTTTTGTATCATGGTAAACGTTTTACAGTATTTCTCTGTATCGGATATCGTTTCTGTCCCAAAATTCAGATATCCACAGAGAAAACTAAATTTTTCTTGTACGAAACTATTGCTTTCCTGTGTCCGGATATATACATGTGCAGATCCAAGGAGTGCAATAATGATAGCTACAGGGATCGTATATCCAATAATGGAAGTGAATATTTCCAGATAGGATTTCTGTGCTCTCGGACCAACGCTGATTTGTCCATCGCTAGTTTCCTGAAAGAAATCACTATACGTATTGTTATCAGGTCGTTCATTTGCTATGGACGACACAAAAGAAGTAGGTTCAGTATTCTGAATTTCTGAAGTAGGGGTACTCTGAGGAGTAGTAGTATCTTCGTTCGCCATAATAGAAGGATAAAAGGTATACTTCCGAAGAATATCAGATTTACCCTTGCATGGCAAATACTTGCATTATTTTTCACTTGAATAAGGAAAAATATATTTTTTATTACTATTATAACAGTTCTTTTCTAAGATCAATTCCCCAGGTGGTGGTCTCAAGTCGTTCATCGAGACATTCTATGGTTGAGATATTTCCGCCAGATCGAATTCTTCCGATGAGAGTTTGAAGTGTGATTATCGTAGAAGGAAGGCTATACTCCTCGAAATTATTACGCATTCCAATCGTTCTTGCGAGAAAGTAGGGATCAGTCGGTGGTTCAAACGGAATTTTTCATAATACTACAGTATTTGCTTCTTTCCAGAGAGGGGACTCATCGATCCAAGAATCAATGAGTCCGATAAGAATTGTTGCGGTTGATGCATTCTGAAAGTTGGAAAGCATCTTCGCTTTTCATCCAGAAATCCCTTGTGTTATAATGGTGGCATATCTTCCTTTCTTTTTTGCTTCTTGACTGAGAGTTCGTATATGTTTCATGCTGGTAGTGAGGATGACGGTTTTTTGATTTTCTTTGGACTGATTCTCTTTGAAGTTTGTTAGTGAGTAGAGGGGAGTATTGGTTTTATATGTATGAGTATATCATTGTATTAGAGGAAATCCACACTCTGTTTCGAGAAATTTCTTCGTTGACATGGTATGGATATAATATCCTGCTAGGAGAATGTTGCTTGCTGGAAGTTGATTCAGAAAGGTTTGCATATGCATTTCTATACTTCTCGGAATAAATGAAACCGTTGTTTCATGGGATTGGATATCGATAATAATACCAATGTTATTCTTTCAGTACTCATGTATTTGTATAAATGTTGAAAGTTTTTCTATACATGTCTTGATTCTTCTTTGGCGTATGATGCTCGCATCTTCGAGAGTTGCATTGAGCCGGATGAGATATGTTTTGAGTACTTGAGTTGCGAGGAGAAGCCCTTCATTTCATCGATGCCAGAGTTCTTTTTGCGTGAAAAAATAGGTCTCTCCATGATTTCCTGGTGGGAATGGATGCTCCCCATTTGGTCGATTCATTACATTTTCGTAGATATGACGTATATATTCGAGTACAAACTGCTCATGTTCCGTTGGTATACAGAGTTCATAGAGACTCTCATTAAGCTCCTGAAATGCTATCTTCTGTGTAAAATAGCGTCGAAATATATTCTCGAGTAATGGAATATCACGTATATATATTTGCATTTCCTCACTTGTTTTTATGATATCTGGATGCTGTAGATAGGAATGAATATCTATGATTTTATATGATGCAGATTCCGAAAAGTTATTATAAATAGATATTTTCGGATTTTCATGCAGACTTTCGGAACGAAGAAAATTCATCCATATGCGCTCATCGCCATAGTATTTGAGTTCCTTGAGTAATTGTGTCCTACTCGAATGACTCCAGAAAAGAATTTTTATGAGAAATACCGTTTCTTTTCGTGAAAATGAAGTCTTTTCGAGGAAGTCTATCAGACAAGTGATAGATAAATATTCATCTGGAGAAAACAGAATATTATTTTTCTTATCACGTTGGGTGAGCTGCTCTCCTAAAAATTCTGATTGCTTCTGGTTGGTAGTAATAATAATGACATGCGTATCTTTTTTTTCTAGGGAGTGGAGTGTGTTGATTTCTTCTTCGAGATGTCATGAGTATGAAATGTATGAAAAATCCTTCTTCTCACTCATAGTA
>CAZDFE010000056.1:1281-3456 GCA_964504755.1 uncultured Candidatus Peribacteria bacterium | reverse complement strand
TATTACATTTCGTATAGTTTTCTGCCATCATACCCTCACCAGAAAGTGATAGACTCAACGAATATATATCAGTATGTTCTGGAAACAAAAGATGCTGGAGAAAATAGAGGGAACCTCATTGTTCCTTTCTTGCAACGGTATTCCAGATTGATTTCTCATCTATACTCATCCCTTGTAAGAGGTTGATATACGTACAGAAAAGATGTATCGAGAGTTTTGTATCATCGAGAGCTCGATGTTCAGAATCAGTATGGATGCCATAGTATTTTGCAAGAAATCAGAGATTTAGGCTCTCTACTTCTTGAGAAAATATTTCTGACAGTTCAAAAGTATCGATCGCCCTCTCGGAATCGAGAGAAATTCCGTGCGTTTTGAGCATGGCAAGATCGAATAGGACATTATGTCCGACAATCATATGATCGCCAATGAATGCTTCCACACGGTCTCGAATATCACTCCATTTGCTTTTCCCTTCGAGCATATTTTGTGAAATCCCGGTAATCATAGTGACTTCTTCTTTGAGCTCTATCCCTGGGTTTATAAGCATACTTCTTTCATCGAGTATCTTTACAAAAAACTGATTATTTTCTTTTTGTATCTGGAACTGAACTGCTGCCACCTCGATTATAGTGTCAGTTTCTGGGCTTAGGCCCGTGGTTTCGAGATCTAATGCAACAAAAATCAGAGATTCAAAATCGGTATGCTGTATACAAGACATAAAAATATTCTATTTTATTAGGGTATGGTTACTGTATGAACATTTATAGAAAAGTCGAACCTATTTTTACAGAAAAAATCTATATCATTGTTGATATAGATTTCATTTTTGTTGGGATACTATTTTCCTATTTTGTTTCGAAGAAAAGCAGGAACATCATAATCATCTTGTGTTGATGGTGTTGGTGTATTCATTCCGATCGAAGTTTGTGATCCTCCAATTGGACGGGAATTATGAAATGATGGAGCTGGTGCTGGAGTGGTATTATGAGTTGGAGCTTTCCCAAAGATTCCACTCTGACCAAATCCTCCCCGACCCATGTTTGCGAGCTGTGCATTGGTTTCCTCTGAGAATCCGGTAGCCAGTACGGTAATTTTGATTTCTCCCGTATATTGTTCATCGATCGAAGTACCGAAAATGATATTTGCATTTTGATCACATGACTCGGTAATAAGTCGAGAGGCTTCATCTACCTCAAACATAGAGAGGTCGGTTCCTCCAGTAATGTTGAGAAGAAGCCCTTTTGCACCATTAATCGAAAGTTCGAGAAGTGGTGATTCGATCGCATTACGAGCGGCTTCGATCGCTCGATTTTCTCCACTACCATATCCGATTCCCATGAGGGCTGATCCTGCATTTTGCATGACCGAACGAACGTCAGCAAAGTCAACGTTAATGAGTCCTGGATGAGTAATAAGGTCAGAAACTCCTTGTACTCCTTGTTTGAGCACTTCGTTTGCTACATCCAGCGCTTCGAGCATTGGAGTTTTTTTGTCTATCATCGAAAGGATTCGATCATTTGGGATGGTAATGAGTGTATCTACCGTTCCTTTGAGTGCTTCGAATCCATCATATGCTTTATTGGCACGTTGAGGTCCCTCAAATGCGAATGGTTTGGTTACAACTCCAACAACGAGTGCGCCGAGTGATTTTGCGATCTGAGCAATCACTGGTGCTGCACCTGTTCCAGTACCACCACCGAGTCCACAGGTTACGAAAACCATGTCAGCTCCTGTGAGTGCTTGTTTGATTTCTTCACTGGATTCTTCTGCCGATTTTTTTCCGAGTTCTGGATTTGCTCCAGCCCCGAGTCCACGAGTTGTGGCACGCCCGATATTAATACGGGTTTGTGCCTTTGAACGGAAAAGTGCTTGAGCATCCGTATTGACCGCAATAAACTCGATTCACTCGACTCATGAATCAATCATTCGATCCACTGCATTGCTTCCACCACCACCAACACCTACTACTTTGATGTTAGCAACAGGAGAAATATAACCACCCATATTGACTTCTACATGACTCTGTGCTGGATGTGTGGGTGTTTGAGGTGCTGGATTCATGCTATTTCGAAGGAGTTTTTTGAGTCGATCTTCGTTCGGATTAGTCGTAGACATAGGAAGGGGATAAAATATTAGAAGGAATTAAAGGGGTAATGTATATTATGGAATGAGTTT
>CAZDFE010000056.1:0-1271 GCA_964504755.1 uncultured Candidatus Peribacteria bacterium | reverse complement strand
GTGCTGTTCCGTATTTTTGTGCGAGGAGTAATGTTCCCACGGCTGAAGTGTAAATCGGATCACTAATCGAGGTTCCACTAATGCCATCCACTTCGTCGGGAACACCAATACAAGCAGGAAGTCTGAGATATTCTCGAGTAAGATCTACGAGTCCACGCATTTTTGCACCACCACCCGTGAGAACCGCACCCTCTGGAAGCATACCATCACGACCGACATTCTTCAGTTCCATGGTAACATGATGAAATATCTCTTCGTATCGAGCACGAATAATATCATTCATAAATCGTCGAGAAACAGTGATTCCATCAATGTTAGAAAGTTTACCGAGGTCAATCTCCTCATCATATTCAGGCTTCATTCATTTTGCGAAATCGAGATCTCCATATTCGAGCTTGAGTCGTTCCGCTGTATCGATCGAGATTCGAAGTCCGAGCGCGAGATCACTCGTGACATGCTCTCCACCAATAGGCACTACTGCCGCGTAGATAAGTGCCCCTTCTTCGTATACTGCAATATTCGTAGCACTTGATCCGATATCAATAGCGACCACACCGAGCTCCTTCTGACGACGAGAGAGCATCGCTTCCCCGCAGCTTATAATATTTGGATAGGTATCCATGATTTCTACCCCCACATCATTGACTCATTTCTTGATATTGGAGATAATATTTGCCCCCATGGAGATTATATGGCTACGAACTTCGAGTTTTTTACCACTCATTCCGACAGGATTTTTTATACCACTTTCGAGATCGAGAGAAAAACTTTCTGGAATAACCTTAAGAACACTTCGATTCATAAGATCAACACCGCTCTGACTGATGTCAAGGGCACGATTCACATCATCCTCACTCACGTCAATTCCTGCGACGGCTACAATTCCTGATTTTCTGGCAATATCGATATGAATACCAGAAACCCCGAGACATACATGCGTGACTTGTTCTCCTGTCATTTTCTCAGCATCACCGAGAGCACTATCGAGGTTATTCTTGAATTCTTCCATATCGAGAATATTTCCCTTACGGATGCCACGAGATTCTGCTACTCCCACACCGAGAATACGAAGTTTTTTCTCTTCGTTCCATTCTCCGATGACGGCTTTGATTTTTGAGCTGCCTATATCTATGGCGACAAGTTGTTCTCCAGATACCATATATTGTACGACTAAGTTAGGTGTATAAAATTTTTACTCTGAAAGAATCTTTTCCAGAAGGCGATATTGGTATTTGTCTGAGAATTTGTTGGGAACATTATACCGTGCTCGC
>CAZDFE010000055.1:2310-7448 GCA_964504755.1 uncultured Candidatus Peribacteria bacterium | reverse complement strand
AGCAAATATCTCACATATTTTCTTTTCCCATTCCTCTTTCGTATACTGCTTATTGAGAATACAATAGGATTTATTCTTGAGTCCGATACAACCGAGGCAGTGATGACAGTTTTGGAGATATTGAGAGTAGTAGAGAAATGAGCTATCAGTAATTTGCATGGAACAATAGAGATTTCTGGCTCATGCATCCGCCCCCCCTGCTCCCATAACCGCATAAAAGTGCTCACTATTCATGCCAACATCGAATCCATCATAAAAATCTCGAGAACCATTTGCTCCATTTGCGATGACCACATTCCGAGAATCGTGAATATTTACGACCCAGGCACCATTTTCTATATTACTTGATTTTACTATATATTCTCCATGAACGTTTGTGGATGCGAGATTCCTTCATTTCTTTGTTCCAATATGCTCGAAATTCCGTTCGAATGATTTCTTATCCTGTAATATGGCAGACTTTTTCTGAGCATATGTTTCTTTTGTATACTGCGTATTCCCGATCATATATTCCTGATTTTCGAGACTATCACATCCGATACATTCGTGGCATCCGATAAGATTCGTCGAGAACCATATATTCGATGAATTCGTGATATATCGACTATAGAAAATATTATGCGACTCATTTATCCCGCCTGACATATATACGTTCGAAGAGTTGATACATGCCAGAAAGGAATTGAAAATATTATGAACATTATTATAGCAGAGAGCGCTATAGGCTACATTTTCAGCGTTGAACCCAACTATAAAACTCAGATACGCATTTTTGGCTCAAAACACCCCATCAGCAAAATCAGAATTTTCATTATTATCAAAACGAAAAACATATTCGAATGGAAAAATATGAATGAGGTCTTGAAGATTTTCGAAAAAACTCTTCGTGGCATCATATTCTCGAGAGTGGGAAGAGGCATTTCTATATTCTTTGTCATCAAGTACCTTGATTCGATCGCTTTCAGGATATCGGCAAACACGACCATTTCTTTTGTAGAGATTGAGGACTTCCCAACTCCCGAGCTCTCGTATAAACTCCCGAAATGGAGTTTTTTTTCGTTTTTCTCGGATGAGGTTTTCATAGTAGGAAATTGATGTCATAGAAGGTAATTAGATTTTTGAAATAAGAAACAGTCTATCCTACTACTTCCCTCTCATAGCACACCTCACAGTACACTCTCTCTGGTCTCTCAGGACTATAGGTAGTAAGCATCTTCTTTCCTCTTTTTCTGGTTCTTGGATTGAGTGCAAAGGCATCTACCGTTTCTTTGTCATTCTCCGTAGGAGAATCTCTTTCTCTTGTTCCAAAGGGATTCTCGTTTGACGAGAATGAAGAAAGAGAAGTTTTGTTATTGATTTCACATTCTGGACAGTCACATATTCTCTCATAGAGTTTCCTTGGATTCCTCATCTTCATTCGATCCAGGTGTCTCTGATCGGGATGTCTTCTGGGGATAGGAAGATGATGTTTCCTATAGAACTCGAGTTCCTGTGGAATGATACGAAATGGTTTTCCCGTCACTTCACACTCTATTGCCCAATTCAGAATGTCATCAGGGATTTTCGTAATATCCTCTGGGAGTTTACTGGCTGGGATGATTTTATCTACCTTCGGGAAGGGAGATTCATAGTCCGACCAATTGAAAATAGGTCAGTGGAGGAAAGTATCTGAATCCTCCTTGATTTCATCATCGCGAACGAAGTGTGGCGATCCAGAGGTTTCAGAAGCCAAAGGAATTAGAGGGACACTGGATTGCTTCGTCGTTTCGTTTCACTCCACTCCTCGCAATGACGAAGCAAGTACCTCCTCTCTCGTCAGTGGAAAATACTCTTGTGCTACGGTTTCATTGTATCCGAAGGGAGAAAGAGAAGAAGGAAAGAATTCTCCCCATTCTCCTGTAGTCATCATGTGTTCTATGATCTTTGGAACCAGTTCTTCATATTCTTCTTTGGTATATTGGCGGTTGAGGATGCAGTAGGAGGCGTTGCGGAGGCCGGAGCATGCGAATAGATGTGAGGAAGAATAGCAATTATCCGAATAAATCACCTCAGTAATTGGATAACAATCTGAAACGAATAAATTATGGTATGCACGTACTCAAAAAGAGTAACACTCGTAACATCACTCTATAGGTCAGTAGCCAGAGTAACAATCATATGAATCAGTAGAATAGTTATATAAATCCTGTGAATATTTTAAATCTTCGGAATCATATATACCAAATGAATATGTGATATTCTTGGAGTTAAAAACTACATCTCCTAAAGTATTTTCACTATTTTCCACAATCATTGATTTATTAATCGAATGCTCCATAAAACGTTTTCTGAACATCTCATAGTTGTAGTTCTGTATCAAATCTTTTATCTTCTCAAAATAGTCATCTTTTGTATATTGTTCATTAAAAATACAATATTCTTTATTTATCAGATTGAGACATCAAAAGCAATTTTTGCAATTAATACAATCAAATAAATACCATCAGTCGGAACAATCAAGGCAAGTCTGAGAATAGTAGATATTATATGAATTTTTTATATTTAAACTTCCGTATGTGAAAGATGCATAATTTACAAAAGATGAATCAATAATATTTTGTGATTTTTCAACCCTATTAGAATAGAGGCAGTTTTCAGATTCTGCTGATCAAAAAACAAAATAACTATCCTTCATGGAAGTGGTATGGCAACAGTATTCACTATTTGTATGATAACTATTCGACAATGACATTTTCGGAACATCTTCGAGAAAATCCGAAAACTGTTCAAAAAATCCTCTCCCAAAATCAAACTCTCTTCCATATTTGAGAGGATCCCATGCATCTGACCACCAATAGTCTTGATGGTAGACTTTGAAGAGTTTATCAGGAGAATAGATGGATATAATATCCTTTCCCGAGAAATCACACGTTCTCTTATAGAGCTTTCTCTCATTTCGGAAACTGAGACGACGTTGCTGACGACAATCAGGACAGAGAGTGGGAGGTGGGATCATATATTTCTTTCCTCAGAAAGTTGGAGATACGTTCTCATAGAATTCCATATCCTTATCCGTGATCGGAAAAGAGATTCCACAGTGTTTACAGATTTTGGTTTCTACGAGGGTTTCGTTCGGAGGAATGGGGAACATAGGAAAATGAGTTATTTGTATATTTATACATCGATTTCACAAAATACAAGAATAGAAACTTGCATATCCTATTTTTCATGATACCATAGAGGAAATAATCTGTGCTGATTATTTCACAACACAGAAAATACAAATTTCCCACCAGAGTATGAAATTTTTCGACTACTTCCAGTCACTCGGCTTTTCTCAGAAAGAATCCGAAATCTATCTTGCCCTCTACCAACTCGGGGTGCAACCCGCTTCTATCATCGCGAAATATGTGATACTCGAGCGAACTTCGGTATATAAAGTACTTCTTTCCTTCGCTGAGAAAAACCTCGTAGCCGTCACGGATCGGAACGGCGTGAAGCATTTTTTTATCCCAGATATTTCGGTTATCCGGCAATATGTCGAAAACGAGTCTTCTCGACTCGAAACCATGAAACAAGAATATGCGACGGTCGCTATGGAGATCGAAAGCCATCGAAAAAATGCAGCCTACAATATGCCAAAAATTACCCTCTATGAAGGGGAGGATGGTATGCGAAATTGTTATGAAAATATCTATACTTCCCTGAAGTCCTCAGGATACCGTTCGTGCCAACTCTTTGCTTCGAATACGCTCCATAGCCGATCGGGGAAATCACATGCGATCGAACAGTATGCCGATGCATTTTTCGATACGATGAAGGAGGAAGGATTTTTGATCGAAGCTATTCTCGGAAATGGGATTGATCTCATGGAAACCATTGGTCGAGTGAATGGAGTCGACGAGCTCCGCAGTCTTCCAGCCGCGAATGAATCGATCCAGATTTTTATTGCTGGAACGAATACTTATATCATCATTTTCCGAGAAATTCCCTTTGCTATGAAAATATCGAGCAATGAATTGGCTCAGGTTTTTCGCTTTCTTCTCGAAAAAATGAATTCCCTTCACACATAGTTAAAACTTATAAAAAAATATATATTTATAGAGTCAATATATTTCTCTTTGATTTATAAATTAGCACATATATAATACAAGTGCTAATTTATTTTGACTCAAGGAGCAACTATCTATCTCCACAGACATGAGTCTACACTAGCAATACTTTATTTCTTTACCCTTTTACACTATGTTCAAGTGACGCATCGTCTCCCGTTCGAATGTAAACGGGAAAGTACATACCTTCCAGAAAGATTTCGATGACTATGACGACTATCAGAAATTTGTCGGAGAAAATCCTGAGTACGATACCAATCGACTCTTTACTAATTTTTGGAATCCATGGAATATCTGGGAGAATCCTCTTCTGAGTGGTCGTGGCGCGACCCTTCCGAGCTCAGTTGCTGATGTCCGTCATCTTCCCGAAGGTGTTGACCTCGAAAAATATGAGAAACGCCGAATCGAAAAACGACAGACAGAAGCTGATAAGCTTGCGAAACGTGAGTCTCTCGAGCGTTCCAAATCCTACCTCACCGATTATCTCGCAGAAAATCCTGATGACACGGAGGCACGATCGGACCTCGAAAAAATCGAGAAAGAACTCGATACACTCAAATAAAAATCAGGAAATCTCACATGAGGTTTCCTTTTTTAAGAAAATTTAAAGTATCTTTTTATAATCCATCTGTTTATTTCTTACACTATTCACCCTATGAATACTTCAGAAAATACGACTACCCCAGAAACCGAACATACTGAAACAACTGCTAGCACTCAGAAAACATGATTTCTCAAGAAAACTTGTGAGAAAATTCGATCGATTCATCCTGCTTGGATCGTGAGCCTGATTCTCGCACTCATACTGATAACCATTCTCTCGCATACCTATTTTGATCGAGGATTCTATCGAAATCAGCGAATGTTCGGATGATACCACCAGAGTATGATTCCGGTATGGCATGATATGGATCGATTCGAACGTGATTTCCAGCGAGAATTCGATCGAATGGACCAAGAAATGGAAAGTATGCGAACTAGACACCGCGCGATGATGCAATCACTCGAAACTCTTCCCATAGAAACTACCGCAACCTCTGGAAAATA
>CAZDFE010000055.1:0-2300 GCA_964504755.1 uncultured Candidatus Peribacteria bacterium | reverse complement strand
CGTGTTATCAATGGAGAAACAATGGCATATTCTCTCGCCACCAATAGTGGCCTGATAACTGGAAATATCACTTTCTCGAATACAGGAAAACTCAGCACTCTGAAAAATCAGATCGAGAAACTCGGCTACACGCTTCAGGCTCAGAATAATACGCTCAATCTCAGTGGATCCACGAGAAATATGAATACACTCCTTCAGATACTTCAGTAGCATAAAAATCCCCTTATGGGGATTTTTATGTGGAAAAGCAGGCAATTTTCTCTATAATCGATCGTATGTCATTTTTCTCAAGTACGATTCCATCTCCGATTGGAAATCTTCGAGCTCTTGCAGATGCAGATTTTCTCTATCTTCTGGAATTCGAGGATTCGAAAGAACTCGAGAAAAAAATCGGAAAGATTATTTCTCCTTCGAAAGAAAAAATAATACAACAAGAAAATCCGATCCTGATCGAGACAAAACAAGAACTTCACGAATACTTCGAAGGAAAACGAAAGAATTTCGAGATTCCATTGCAACCAATCGGAACCAAGTTCCAAAAACACGCCTGGAATGCACTCTCAAAGATTCCTTTCTGAGAAACACGAAACTATCTCGAAGAGGCCACCATGATCGGAAATCCGAAAGCCGTCCGAGCGATCGGAGGAGCGAATCATCAGAATCCGATCGTCATCATCATTCCCTGTCATCGAGTGATCGGAAAATCAGGAAAACTCGTCGGATACGGCGGTGGCTTGAATCGGAAAGAATGGCTCCTTTCGCACGAACAACGATAAAAAATTCCTCTCAAATATGAGAGGAATTTTTAGTACTACTGACGCATCATCGAAACTTCTACTACGCCAGACCATGGATCACCCGCCATCATATTTGGCCCAAGGATCACCGTATAGGTACCTGTATGAGCGAGTACATGGGTCAAATCTCGTCCAAAAGGTCCATCTGCCGTTCCATCAGGATCGATAATCTGAGAAATTCGGATATTTCCCGTAGCATCTTCTGGAGTGGCAAGATTGACGGTGAGGGTTTCTCCTGTTGCGATGGCTGCGACTCGTATACTCAGTCGTGCGCCCGTTCCATACTCGACACGAAGAATTCCTTTTGTATCAGAAAATTTCATATCGACACTTTTTTGTTCATTTTCTGCGATATTTATTCGCGTGATCGATGGTGCGCCTGTCGAAGAAGTACTCCCTGGAATCACTGGAGAAGACACGGTAGTGCCCGTATTGCCTGTATTTCCGCTATTTCCCGAAACTATTCCCGTATTCGTCCCAGATCCTGACGGGATTTCCTGTGGCTCTGAAACCGTACAAGAGGCAAGGGCGACGACACTCACTGCAACAATGATTTTTGTGATCATAGAGAAGAGGGTTAAAGACTCATGATATGCGTCTCGAAAGAGGAAGCAAGAGTTATTTCTATTTCAGGTGGGAAAGGCATACGGGTACTTCTTTTTTGTTTTTGAGAAAAAATCATATACTCAAGCATATCTATTTTCTCATACCAAACCCATGTCAGATACCGTCGTGATTACCGATGCCTTCGGCAATACCCTCAATACTGGTGACAGCGTCCAACTCACACGCGAACTCGCGGTCAAAGGAACCAAAGTAACCCTCAAAAAAGGAACCAAAGTGAAAAATATCCGTCTCACCGACGATCCTGAAGAAATCACCGCGAATATCCCAGAAGTCAAAGGCCTCGTTCTCCGAACCGAATTCGTGAAAAAAGTGGACTAACTCAGCCTGAAAAATCCTATTCGCTGAGTACCGAGAGGTCTCTGAGTCGGAAGGTAATAATCGGCTGTCCCGCAGCATAAGCGGCAATCTGATACGACTCGAAGAAAAAGGTAATGCCCGTGATTTTTTCCGTTGCATCCGTGTGGAAAATATAGTTCTGATAGTTCGAGTATTTCGGTGCGAGCCCAGTACGGAGCCATTTTGCATCCGTATATCCATCGAGCGCTCCCGAAAAATATGCCTGACTCTTTCGAGCGATCATCCCTAAATCCTTCGGACTGATGACACTTCGCAGAGAGAGAAATCTATCTGACTGTGGATCATAGTTATAGGTCGTGAGATTAGATATCCCATGGGCTCCACCGAGATACGTATATACATCGCGAGAGAGGACGATCAGTCGACCCGTTCCATACCGAGTATATGAGATATCAAGTGCTGATGTGGCAGTGGTAGTTATACCCGTATCTGCGAGTTGTCATTCTGCCTCTCGACGAAATCCAGATACAATCCGATCTGCATTTTTCTGAAGCAGGGTATCAAGCTTCGTATTTCCTG
>CAZDFE010000054.1:0-7556 GCA_964504755.1 uncultured Candidatus Peribacteria bacterium | reverse complement strand
GTATTGTACCCCTCTCAGAATCTGTGATCGAATCTTCGAAAATGCCTTGAGAAACATTTATTCCCCAGCAATCTGAAAAACGATTCATCAAGGTGATTCATACGGTATACTTACGTCAACAGAAGGGGCAATGAAAAATCCTCGATGTACTCTATCGTGATTCTCAGGTAACGGTTGAATATATCACAGGAAAATTTGCGATGATCCGAACCGCAGAAGGGATTTCTGGATGGCTCCATCGATCGTTCCTGAAATAATGGCGGAATAGACAAATTTTATTAAAACACTTCTCAAAAATGGGAAGTGTTTTAATTTTTATCTATCTATTCAGCTATGAGTATATCCTTGATCATCACGGAGAGTGAAGTACGACCGTTCCAGATATTTTTCTCGAGTTCGACGAGGATGGAGAGGATATCACCAGGTGCTGGAAGGGTATTTCAGAAATATTCTTGGTAGTTCCAGAGGAGGCATTTGACATCAGGGATTTCTTCGAATACGAGCCTTAGATGGGTTTTCGTAGCACCGATGGTTTCTCGGTTTCGGAGGGTGAGATTTTCTAGGAGAAAAATAGGTTTGCGATTTCCGATCCCAAAGGGACGAAATCGATCAATAATGGCGACGGTTTCTAGATTGATTTTTTGGGGATCCAGAATGCATTCGACTTCGATGGTTTTTTTTGGGAGATTTTCTCGATCGTATCGTTCGTGAAAAATAGCTTCGATTTCGGTTTTGAATCCTTCGAGTTCTTCACTTGCGATCGTGAATCCTGCGGCCTGACGGTGGCCACCATATCGCACGAATCGATGTTTGCAAGCATCAAGGAGTTCGACCAGGTGACACCATTCAGGACTCCGACATGAGGCTACATAGTGAATCGGCATGACATTTTCTGCTTCTATAACTTCCTTCTCATATTCTCGTTTTTTGATTTCTGCGTGTGGTTTTTCTTTCTCTTTCGTGAGGACGATCGAGGGCTTGTTATAGGTTTCCGTGAGTTTTCCAGCGACGAGTCCGATGAGTCCGTGTTGGAGTTCTTCGTGCGTATAAAAAAGTATAGATTTGGTGGCATCGACCGATTCGAGCGCTAATTGGGTAAATTGTTTCACGCTTTCTTGGCGTTCGGTATTGAGGTATTCGATTTCTTCGAGGAGACTATCCGCTCGCTCTTCGCTCGCGAGGAGCCAGTGCAGGGCTTTCAGAGGAGAATCCATACGACCCGCCGCATTAATACGTGGGCCAATCTGGAATCCGATAATATCCGCATTTCCTTCGATACTATCTTCGCGTCCTTCGAGAAATTTCCTCAGTCCGTTCGAGCTCGATGTGGCCATGGCGCGAAGTCCGAGTGTTGTAATGATGCGATTTTCTCCCACGAGTGGCATACAATCGGCCACGGTTCCGAGTGAAGCGAGATCGACGTATCGAGAGAGGATTTCATGCACTTTCTCTATTTGTTCTGATGGAGAAAGGGTACTGTATTCTCGTTCGACTATTCGGATCGCGAGAGCATGAAGGAGAACAAAGGCAACTCCCGCACCAGCGAGATTCGAAAAAGGATAGGTACTATCTTTGCGTTTTGGATTGAGTACGCCGATAACTTCTTCGGGAATGATTTCTGGAACCGCATGATGATCGGTCACGATGACATCGATGCCGAGGGATTTTGCATATCGGATCGGTTCGATGTCGCGCGTTCCACAGTCGACCGTGATGACGAGCGAGACATTTTTACTCGCGAGTTCCGTGAAAAAATAATTCTTGAGACCATATCCGTCGTTCACTCGATGCGGAAGTCGGTAAGACACCCTACAGTCGATACTCGTGAGGAATTTGACTAAAAGTGCGGTCGAACTTACCCCATCGACGTCATAGTCTCAGAAAATAACGATGCGTTCATTTTTCTCTCGTGCTTCGAAAATCCTCTGGACGGCTCATTCCATATCTGGCATCAGAAATGGATCAGGCAGATGTGAGAATTTTGGATAAAAGAATTCAAGTGCAGCCTCAGGGGGAATATTTCGATTTCCGAGAAGGGTAATCTCTATGTTTGTTTCATATTTTCAGAGAATTGTGACGTGTTTTCCTTGGGTTGTCTGCATGTTTTTTTGACTTTAGAGTGGATGTGATTATACTCCCCATGTTTAAAACTCAACCTTTTTTCCTATGAAAAAACTTCTTCTTTCTCTAGCACTTCTTTCTCTTCTTGCGAGCTGTACTCTCGGTACAAAAACAGAAACTCCAGCAGTTTCTGGAGATCCACAGGTTCCAGCAGGTGCAAAAAAAATGGATGGATATGATTATCCTGCGGTTCCACTCGATGAATTCAATGCGAATTCTGGCATAGCATTGCCAACCCCAACTGGTTCAGCAGCAGTTACACCAGAAATGCCAACTCCACCCGTACCAGCAACTCCATCTCAGCCAGCTCTCTAGTTCATGAATCTTCTCCAGTTATTTTTCATAATATCAGGAGTTATCATATTCTTGATATCTCTTGATATCGCCAAACGGGAGCGCTTTAATGCGCTCCATTTTGTCGTTTTTATTAGTGTTGGAGCATGACTCCTTCTCTTCACTCTGGTTCCAGAAACGCTGACCTATATTGGGAAAATATTTGGACTTCCACGAGGAGCTGATGCGCTCGTGTATGGAGGTATTGTATTCCTATTTTATTTTACCCTGTTACTCCTTCGAAAGACAGAATGAGTGCGAGAAGAAATGACAAAAGTAATACGAGAGATAGCCCTTGATACCGCGCTCCATGCAAAAAAATAAAATCGTATTTCTCATTCGCGCCTATAATGAATCGTCTCGTATCATCGCTGTGATGGAGGGAATTTTTCGTTCTGGATTCGATCAGATAGTGATCGTGGATGATGGATCAAAGGACGGGACACGTGAACTCCTCTCTGGGCATTTTGATGGAAAATATAATTATATTCGTCACTCGATCAATCGTGGAGCGGGTGCAGCACTTGAGACAGGATTTGAGTTTATTCGGAGATTTGGAGAAAAAAACGGTTGGGAATATGTGGTAACATTCGATGCGGATGGGCAGCATGACATTGGGGATATCGAGAAATTCTTTCATTTTTTACAAAAACATCCAGTCGTGAAGGTCGTATTTGGTTCTCGGTTTATCGAAAAAACTCGATCGAACGTTCCATTCTTTCGGAAGTGAATTCTTTGGGGAGGAAAAATCTTTACTTCACTTATCTCAGGAGTCCGACTTACGGACGCACATAACGGGTATCGATTGTTCCATCGAGAAGTGATCGAAAAAGTCCGACTCACTATGGATGGCATGGAATACGCGAGTGAACTCATCGATCA
Source organism: uncultured Candidatus Peribacteria bacterium (assembly GCA_964504755.1). Taxonomy (GTDB): domain Bacteria; phylum Patescibacteriota; class Gracilibacteria; order BD1-5; family UBA2023; genus CAZDFE01. The sequence goes on along the minus strand of CAZDFE010000054.1, from coordinate 4,220 downwards.
GATTCATTTTCACGGATACATGATCGGAGAGGTTCCAGTAAATATTCATTATGATGCGTATACTCTCGGAAAAGGGCAGCGTCATGGAGGAGCACTTCGTATCGCATTTCGGATGATTTGGAGTAAATTTTTTCGTTAGGCACTTGGATGTTATATCATGGTGCTCTTAGTGAGGGATGATATGGTTTTCCTTGAGTTTTTCCGATAAGTCGATATGATCCTGGCATGATAAAAAAAACACTTCTTATTCCCTGAGGTACGGGATATATTGGCTCTCACGCGGTGATTGCCTTCGAGCAGGCGGGGTATCAGACAGTGATTCTCGATAATCTTTCGAATAGTTCTCGATCGGTTCTCCAGGGTTTCGAAAAGATTCTCTGATATGTTCCTGAGTTCTATGAATGAGATATTCGTGATTCTGCCATGTTGGAGACACTATTTCAGAAATATAATTTTGATGGTGTGATCCATTTTGCTGGACTGAAATCTGTCGGAGAAAGTACAAAACATATCAGTCAATATCAGGAAAATAATATTTCTGGATCGATCATACTGTTTTCGATCATGGAACGATATGGAGTCAGAAAAATAATTTTTTCTTCTTCTGCGACGGTATATCGCTCGGATAATATCTCTCCCCTCACCGAAACTATGCCAGTCGGAACGACGAATCCGTATGGTACTTCGAAGCTCGTCATCGAAAAACTGCTCGAAGATTATGCGATGCATGCAGGATGGTCGATCGTGAATTTGCGATATTTTAACCCGATTGGCGCGCATCCTTCGGGATATATCGGAGAAACCCCGAACGGTATCCCGAATAATCTTTTGCCCTATATTCTCGATGTGGCTGTGGGGAAACGAGAAATGGTAACCGTGTATGGGAATGATTATGATACCCCAGATGGAACGGGGGTCCGTGATTATATCGATATCAATGATTTGATCGATGCTCATGTACTGACGTATGAAACTCTTTCGGTAGGATGTACCCTCTATAATGTCGGAACTGGGAAGGGGAGGAGTGTTCTCGAGATGATTCATATAGTGGAACAGGTGTCGGGAAAGAATATTCCCTATACTATTGACTCCCGACGATCTGGGGATTTAGCCTCTGTGTTTGCTTCGGTAGAAAAAATCTATACGGAGAAAGGCTGGTATGCCACAAGAACACTTGAAGAATCGGTCGAATCAGCATGGAATTTTATCTCTCATGTATAGTATGCTTCCAAGAGTTCTACACTTTCTTCCGTATTTTCCACCACATCCTGGGGGAATTGAGATGTATGCCAGAGAATGGGCTGAGAATTATGTCATTTCGGGTGGAAAAGCCGCTATCGTCACATTTTCTGGATGACAGATTCATGGAAATCGTGAGGAAAATGGATATGAGATCATTGTGCTTCCCGCATTTGATATCGTTCATGGTTTTCCATTTCCGAAATTCTGGAAAAAAGAATTTTGGGCCGGAATTCAAGCCGCGAAAAAATGGAAACCAGAAATAATCCATACCCATACTCGATTTTTTCTGTCGAGTTTTCTCGGAGGGATTTTTTCGAAATGGTATCACATCCCATGGATTCATATCGAACATGGAAGTGGATTCGTGGTTTCGGGAAATCGCATCATCGAGTATGGGAGTAAGCTCTATGATCATACGATCGGAAAATGGACGCTTCGATGGGCAGATATGATCATAACCGTCAGTAAAGCATGTGAAGATTTTGTGCGAGAAAGCTTCGGGGTAAAAAAAGTGCAGACCATTTATCGGGGTATAACTCGCGTTTCCCCGAAAACTTCCCGATCAGAAACTGAGATTCATATAGGATTTGTCGGACGACTGGTAGATCTGAAATGAGTGGATATTTTGATCGAAGCATTCGCAGAGATACAAAAAAAATACAATGGCCCAAAATGACTCAAACTTCGCATCGTCGGAGATGGTCCTGAGAGAAAAAAACTTGAAAATCTTGTCAAAAATCTTACACTCTCGGCGTCAGTTGAGTTTCTTGGAAACCAGCCCTATGAATGGGTACGTTCCTCCTTTTTCCCTTCGATTCACATTTTTGTGAATCCGAGTTTTCAGGAGGGGCTTCCGACGACTGTTATGGAAGCGCTCGTTTCTGGATGTCAGGTAATTGCTACGGATGTCGGGGGAACACGAGAAATTCTTCAGAAGTCTCAGTTTATGCTCGTACGCATGCAAGATGTTTCTGAGCTTGCTTATGCTCTCAAGGAAACGCTTGTATCCTTATGGTTAAATAATTGATTCCAAGGTATTTCTGAGTTTGTCTGGAGTGATACATTCTATGATTTTGAGCTCATATATAATGTATATAAATATTATGATTAATTTTCTGTTACGGTTTATTTATGTGATTATGAGCTTTTGTGCCCGTCCACTGGTTGGTACAGGAATAGTTCATTGGGGTATTTTTGGTAAGTTAGATCAACTTCATGCAAAGATATTTCGAAAGATGCATACGTGAAATGAGGAAAAGTATCCGACGAAACACGGATTTGATATTATGATACATTCTTATGATATTTCTATAGGAAGAGTATTGGATGTGTCATGAGAATGGGAGCCATACATCTCGAAATTGATAGGAGAAAACTTAGATGATGGTGATGTATTTCTGGATATATGAGCCAATGTATGATATTTCTCTCTTCTTGCTGCAAGAAAAGTTGGTAGTTGAGGAAAGGTAATTGCATTTGAGCCAGCCGAGAAAAATTATAAACTTCTTGAAAAAAATATAATATTGAATCATCTTGAGTCGATAATTATTCCTTACAGAATGGCTGTAAGTGATGCAAATTGAGAGCTTGATATAGCATTTAACAGACATAATCCAGGAGGTACTACGCTTGTCACAGGTGCTGTTGATGCTACAAACGCTGAAATATCTCGTGTTCAGGTTGTTACAATTGATTCTATACTATCTGAAAAGCATTTAGCATTGTCTCCAAAGTTTTTCAAGATGGACATTGAATGATTTGAGAAGCAGGGGCTTATGGGCATGTATAAATTATTTAAATCTCAGGAACACATTCAATGAATATTTGAATTTAGTCCTATTTTTTATGCCTACCTATCCGAGGACTGTCGTACATACTCTATTTGACTCTTGCAGTTTCTCATAGATTCCTGATTCAATCTCTATCACATTCATGAAGAAAAGAGAACTCTAGAATACATAAATGATATTTCATTGTATTATGATACCCTCAGTAACCAATCAGTTGTTCAGTCAAATATTCTTGTAAAAAAATAATATGCCTAAATATTACGGATCAAAATACTATGGTCATGATGCTTCACTTTTTATCATAGATACCGATAGAAAGGATTTATTTGGTATTTCTACCGAGAGATTTTCAAGAAAAAAACATGATGATGCAACTATTGAATGCCTTCTTTCGGAGTATGTTTCTCCAGAAGATATAAAGGAACTCTATCATTCTTTCCTTTTTTGAAACTCATTAGGTATATACTTTGCACTTATCCTCGAACTTATAGATAGTGTATATTCGGTAAAATATTTGAAACAAAGACTAGAACTCATAAAAAAAATTAAGGAAAATAAATTATTCACAATTTCTTTCATTCTTCGATCACTTAGATATGTATTGTTTTGGCGTATTATCTTTATACGCATTTTAAATCTCTCGCATTTTTCAGGAAAACTATTGCCTAAAAAATATCAGTCAGTAGAAATCCACCCTGTTGATCATCATTATACACATGCTCTTTCTGCATATTATTTTTCACCTTTTACTGGTAAATTATCTGATACAATTGTATTTATATTAGATGGCGCATGAGATAGTAATATTTATTCCACACTTTGGCTTTTTTCTCCAAATAATCAGTGTACGAAAATAGCCGAGTCTTCTTTTCCAGAATGAAAATCAGTATATTCGATTGGTATACTCTATAGTATATTTACGGATCTCCTTGGATTTCATCCGAATGCAGATGAGTGAAAAACCGAGGCTCTTGCTGCATTTGGGAAACCAAATGATGAACTACTCAAGAAGCTTATAGATGCTTATATGATAGATTCAGATAAGTTCATTTGGGATTTTAATGAAGATTATATGGAAGATCTTTCTCGGGATTCATTGAAGATATGGCTCGAGAAAATTTGAAGAGAATCATTTGCTTCTACAATTCAGATCTTTTTACAAGAAACAGTCGTTACATACCTAAATGC
>CAZDFE010000053.1:0-7603 GCA_964504755.1 uncultured Candidatus Peribacteria bacterium | reverse complement strand
AAGAAAGAAGATTATAGTAAGCAGATTTATGTCGCATTTGGGATGAAAGAGAACGAGTTTTTGTTTTCTATACATATTTATGCTATACTTGTAGTATGAATGAAAGACATGAATCATCCATATGTAATATTGACTGACTATTAACAAGTAAGGGATTGCTAGACTTTCATGTTGCCCCATCAGAGTATTATCCAATGATACACAAGCTTGCTGAATATTGAAAGGTAGAGAGATACATTTTTCCTGAAAAACCCAAATGACCCATTCTCCTTGTGTTTAAGGAAATTCATATGTTTTGATGAAGAAAAGTGAGAAATGATAATATACGTTGATTTATGAGTATCCGCGATTCTATTGACTTTATTGCAAGTGAATGATGAGACGGGGAGTTTGCTCATGTGGGACATTTTTCGTGAAATTCGATGGAAGATTTTGATAAACATCTTACAGAATCGTACTACCCAATATCAACAGAGGCTATAGAAGAATATTATAAGGATTCACTTGATATTTGTTGAGTTGATCTCAAGCTCGACGAGCTTGAGAATGTGATAGAAGGATTTTCTAAGCTAAAAACAGCGAGTGATATAAGAAAATATGATCGAGAAGTTGCTATTAATCCTAGGAATAAGATTTGGTTAGAAAATATCTCAAAGCTTTTGCAGAAAAAGAGATGAGTTTCTGCAAGAAATATTGTTCCGATTTTTGCTTGATGAGAGCATGTGAGCGATCTTATTTCCCAAGCGAGAAAAAGATGATTCCAATGAGTAATCACTTTTGAGTCTCGTCATTATGCAGAAGCGATAAAAAAGTTGAATAGCCCGAAATAATTTTATAATATTTGCTCTAATCTCGTTAGCCCTGATTCAATTTCTTCCGCATTCTCTATTAAATACTCCAATATTTTCCTTTAACTCTCTTTTCGTTCTTTGCAAAAAGATTATTTACCTTTACGGTAAGCTCTTTTTTTGTTTCAAAAAATCTCCCTCGATTTCTCGAAGGAGATGGTATTATTCAGATATTTCTTCTGTCACGTGTATCGGCTTCATGAAGGGGAAATACTGGCATTCTCGAAGTGGCTTATCTTCGAGGAAGGCGAAGAATCGTTCACCAAATCCGAATCCGCAGGTGGGTGGCATTCCATGTTCGAGCATCTCGACGAAGTCCCATTCTGGCATCATGGCCTCATCGTCTCACGCACGCAATAGTTCCTGTTGGAGTTCGAAACGCTTGCGTTGGTCGAGGGGATCATTCAGCTCAGAAAATCCGTTTCCAACTTCACTTCCCGCGATAATCGGCTGGAACCGTTCAACACGTCCAGGATTCTGAGCAGAGCGTTTTGCGAGCGGAGAGATGATTTCTGGATGATTCACGAGAAAGGCGGGTCCAGTAATCGTTTTTCGGACGTATTTCCAGAGTGTATCTGTGAGGCGTTCACGATTCTCGCCTTCGTATTTGACCCCGAGTTCCGCGAGTTTGGCACGCATTTCATCATCGGTCGCGGTGAGGAGATTGATTCCCGTTTTTGACTCGACGGCTTCGAGATAGTCGATCCGTGGCCATTCACCAGCGAGATCGAAGGTGTGCCCCTTCGTGGTAAAGGTGGTTCGCCCATAGACTTCCTGTGCAATCGTCTGATAGAGTTCCTGAACGAGCTTCATACCATCTTCGTAGTCGGCATAGGCCCAGTAGAATTCCATATTCGTGAATTCTTGTAAGTGTTCGGGGCTCGATCCTTCATTTCGATATGCTCTCCCGATTTCGAATGTTTTCGGGAAGCCACCAGCCATGAGTCTTTTTTGCCAGAGTTCGCCCACACAGATGCGCATAAAGACATCGACATCGTAGTCATTATGATGCGTGGCAAATGGGCGAGCTTCCGCACCTCCCGTTGTGTGTTCGATCGTCGGCGTTTCGACTTCGAGAAATCCTTTTGTCTTCATCACATTTCGCACGACTTCCCAGAATTTTGCCTTTCGGTAAAAAAGGGATCGAAGTTCGTCATTCATCGTCATATCGAGGTAGCGTTTTCGGTAGCGTTCATCGTCATTTTCCATACCATGAAATTTTTCTGGAAGGGGACGAATGGCTTTTGTTAGAAATGAAAACTCAGAAACAAACAGAGTGAGTTCTCCTTTATGGGTATAGAAAAGTTCTCCCTTCACCCCGATAAAATCTCCAAGGTCGATCAGTTTTTCTGCAAATTTATAGGCAGACACCTCATCCCCCGACCCCTTCTCCTGCAGAGAAGGGGTGATGATCGATGACATTTTTTCCCCCTCTCCTTCAGGAGAGGGGTTAGGGGTGAGGCGTATGCTACAATTCTCACGAGAAAAGAGAATCTGCATTTTTCCAGTTCCATCATTGATCGTGGCAAAACAGATTTTCCCGAAACTTCGGTGAAGCATCACTCGTCCTGCAATCGCGACTTCATTCGTTGGTGCTGGAATAATATCTTCGATCGTTCGAAATGGGGAAGATTGATTTTCTTCGATTTTTGGAGCATACTTCGCGAGAATCTGTCCGATCTGGTGGGTGGTATCGAATTTCGTCGCAAATGGATTGACTCTGAGAGATTTGATACGTTCCAGCTTCTTGATGCGGTCGATGGTTTCGGTAGAATAAGCGGGGGTAGACATAGGATAGAGATAAAAATCGCATCCAATATAGACAAAAAGAGGGAAAAGGCAAAAATTTTCCTCTCAAATACTCGAGACCGTAGAGAAACTTTACAAAATGAATTGACATTTCTTAATTTAGAAATACATTTCGTTCAGTTTGTTTTTCATATATAAAATTATGCTCGTTACGATCGCAGAACACAGAATTTGAGGCGAAAATGGAAATGAAGTAGTTCAGTATGGAGTTATGGAAGGAGCGGATCTGTGAACGGTAGATACGAGTGGGATAGGGATACGTGTCTGTGAGACAAGTGAAGAAGTTTGTAAGATTCTCGAAAAATTGAGCAAGACATATCATACGGTTATTACGGATAGAAATCAGTTTAATGAAATATGTAAAAAGATCTGGGAATGAAAGAAAGATTCTACCCAACTCGAACTATTCTAGAATAACGTAAAATCCCTCTCGAATTGGAGAGGGATTTTACGAGTTCGATTATCGAACAAATATCCACTGTAGAATGAAGAATATGGTTCCAGCGAGTATGGTAGATACAGGAAGTGTAAGGACCCATGCCATAAGAATAGACTTGATGGTATCTCCTTGAAGTCCATTTTTCCCATGTTCATGACCCATAGTTCCTGCAACCCCTGAAGAGAGGATATGAGTGGTCGAAACGGGAAGTCCGAGATGTGAGGCGGAGCTAATGGTTACGGCTGTCATGAGAGAAGCAACCGTTCCTTGTGCATAGGTGAGTTTTTCTTTTCCGATTTTTTCGCCGATGGTTACCACGATTCGCTTCCATCCAATCATCGTTCCCAGTCCGAGTGAGATCGAGATCATCGCAATGACCCACCATGGAGCATAATCGGTTACACGAGAGAGACTATTTACTTCCTCATCAATATTGAGGCTTAGATTCGGAAGAGTATCAGCAGCGACAGCGCTGGGGATAAAAGTAAGTGTTTTTGAGGAGAGTTGTTTATAATCTTTTTGTACCTTGAGGACGTGTTTTCGGAGCTGAATTTTCTCATCGATAGAGATCGTATCTTTCCTCAAAATAGTCTCAATCTGAAGGATTGCATCATTGGCTTCAGCAATAATACCAGCATCAGATTTTGACACGGAATTCGTATCGATCTGACCAAAACGTTGCTGAATATGATCAACATGGGTCAGTACCTCATTCCGAAAAACACTATCATTCATGCTCGGATTGATCGCAAACATAGTTGGCATGAGGGAAATCAGAATGAGCATAGCGAGTCCAACTCATTTTTGTCCATCGTTCGATCCATGAGCAAAACTCACAAAAGCACTCGATCCAATCAGGGAAGTTTTGATCCAATTTTCGGGATATTTATTCCAGAATCGTCCAGGATGTCGAAAGAATGCTCGGTCTTTTACCCAGAGATGTAATACATGCATCGCTCCAAATGCGAGCATAAAACCAACAACTGGAGATACGAGAAGAGACTTAAATACATCAAAAACTTTTGCTGTCGGAATGCTCACACTCGCATCCATCGTATACATCGCGAGTGAAACTCAGAGGATAGAACCGATGAGTGTATGAGAACTGGATGCAGGAATGCCGAGATACCAGGTTCCAAAATTCCAGATAATAGCAGAAATGAGAAGTGCCATCACGACACAAATACCAAAAGCAATCGGTTGGCTCGCGATCATGTCGAGTGGAAGAAGATGAATAATTCCCATAGCTACCCCAATACCTCAGAGTACTACCCCCAAGAAATTAAAGAATGCCGCGAGAATTACTGATTTCTTTGGCGAAAGAGAATTTGTATAGATCACGGGTGCTACCGCATTCGCCGTATCATGAAATCCATTTATAAATTCGAAGGCACATACCAAGAGGAGGCTCAGAATCAAGAGAATCCCAACCCCAGAAGTAAAAAACTCCATAAAGAAAATAATTAAGATTGTATAACTCTACCATATATATAACTCAAAAAGCAAATCGTAACACATATTTTTATTGTTTTTCTCTCCTTTTTTTATATGCTATGAGGGTTTAGTACTTATATCTTTGCCTATGTGTGGAGTATTTGGATACCTGGGTCGTACAGGAAAAGCGGCGAGTGAAGTGATTGCTGGACTCCAGCGCCTCGAATATCGGGGATATGATAGTGCGGGAGTCTGTGTCCTCAATCATGATAAACACATCGAAGTCGTGAAATCCGTCGGAAAAGTCGGAAATCTGAAGGTAAAAACCGAATCCTATGAACTCGGGAGCTATCATGTGGGAATCGGCCATACTCGATGGGCAACGCATGGTGGTGTGACCGAGCTCAACTGTCATCCTCATATTTCTCAGTCGGGTCGATTTGTCGTGATTCATAACGGAATTATCGAGAACTATAGTGAACTCAAGGCTGAACTGATCGAGAAAGGATATTCATTTTATTCGGAAACCGATACTGAGATTACGGTGAAGCTCTTCGAAGATATGTTCGATGGAGATCATCTCTCGACCATGCAAGCGATCCGAAAAAAAATGCACGGCGCGTATGGGCTCGTATTTCTCGATCGAGAACATCCTGATCGTATTTTTGGTACGAAGATGGGAAGTCCGATGGTACTCGGATTCGGAAATGAGGAACGGTTTGTTTCCTCAGATTATCGCTCGCTGATCGGACTGATCGATGATTATATTATTCTCGAAGATGGGGATATTTTTCTCATGACTCCTGAGGACTATACGATCCTTTCTGACGGAAGTCCTGCGGATCGTGCTCGGCAGAAAGTCGATGAAAATGAGAAACCCGTCGAGCTCTGAGATTTTCCTCACTTCATGCTGAAGGAAATCTTCGAACAACCAAAAGTGCTCGAAGATGTCTTTCGTGGTCGGATCAATTTCGAAACCAACGAGCTCCACTCAGATACCCTCGAACGCATCGCTGAACTCGGGATCGAGCGAGTGACGATCGTCGCTTCTGGAACAAGCTACCACGCGGGTCTCATGGGAAAATACTATCTCGAAGAGTTCGCGGACTTGCCGACGGATGTGGTCGTTTCGACGGAGTTCAAGTATAAGAAAAAATTTATCCACTCGAATGAGCTCTATATTTTCGTTTCTCAATCAGGAGAAACCGCGGATACCCTCGATTCACTTAAGACCGTCAAAGAGCAGGGCGGACATGTTTTTGGAGTCGTAAATGTTCCTGGCTCATCGATCGCTCGTGCGGCAGGACAGGGGCTCTTTACTCGTGCAGGAACCGAAGTAGGAGTGGCCTCGACGAAGGCATTTGTCTCCCAGGTCGGCTGTTTTCTCTTTCTTTCGCTCTATCTCGGAAAAAAGAAAAATCTCGATTACCGTATCTATCGCCAGGTGCTCGATGGGCTCGCAGTACTACCAGAAAAAATCGAACATATTCTCCTTCGATCCGAAGCAATCCGAACGGTCGCTGAGAAATATGCTTCATATGAGAACTTCTTTTATCTCGGTCGGGCGAGTGAACTTCCGATCGCTCTCGAAGGTTCTCTCAAACTGAAGGAGCTTACTTATCGTCATTCCGAAGCGTATTCTTCTGGAGAACTCAAGCATGGATCGATTGCTCTCATCGATGAGAATTTCCCATCGATCATGATCAACGGTGGTGGTCCACTGAATGCGAAAAATAACTCCAGCGTCGAAGAAATCCGAGCTCGTGGAGGCAAGGTGCTCGGAATTATCCGAGAAGGGGAGAGTGCAGAGAGACTCTATACGGATACGATCACCTTCGATGCGATCGATGAGTTCCTGAATCCATTTCTCGAAGTGGTGATTCTCCAACTCTTTGCCTACCATGTAGCGAATGCACTCGGTCGTGACGTCGATAAACCACGCAATCTCGCGAAATCCGTAACCGTCGAATAAACTATGTTCTTCCTGCGTATATTTCTCTGAGTCGTTGCATCCATGAGTCTGATATCCCCAGTTATTGGCTCTGCTATGAGTACAGGGACTTCTATAGATACTTCACTCGAAACCATAAAAGTTCTTCTGAATCATCAGGATTTTGATAGTGCATTCCGGAAATTTAATACACTGAATGTTACTCCAACTGAATTTCAGAAGCTCTCCTATGAGAGCATATTGACCTATACCAATCTTATGCATTTTTCGAGTGGATCTACTCAGTCAGCTCTCGAACAGTATATTTCCATGCATCCGAATGATGCACGAAGAAGTGCATTCGTGACTCGACTCGAATCAGGTCGTTCGAAGAAACGCGATTGTCTATCTGAGAAAATGAAATCTTCGAGTGATCTCGTGGATAAATGATTCTGCATTCTCTATAGCGAGAAGTATACGCCTACTTTGAAGAAGCGTCTGCTTCTGGCACTCATCACCCGTGCGCAGTCAGAATTCCCGAAAGAAACCGATTCCCAGAAGATACAACTACAGAGTGATCTCTTGAATCTCATATCCTATACGATGAATCATCTCGGAAAACGTCTCGATACTACAGAGAAATCATCACTTACGAAACGTCAGAATCTTCTTAGTGAAGCTATTTTGCAGAAGGATCCTCATTTTGTAAATGGATATTTCGGATTATTCGCTACCACGGATATGAAAGATTGTGCCACATTGCGTTCGATCCAAACACGATTATTACAGAACTATCGTGGTGATCAGAGTCGTAAGAAGACTATTATTGATCCAGCCTTGTCACAGTACCTCATTCATTGTCAATAATCTTAATTTTTTTCTATGCAACCACAGAAATTCCTCGTCGGCGCTCTGGTTTCTGTCCTCAGCCTGGTGTTAGTTGGATGCGGAACTGATTCGAATAGTCCTCGGAATGGAGCATTGTTTGGATCAGAGGCACTGCCTCGTATGATTCCTCTGAGTGTGAATGTCTCAGGAGAGATACCATATGATAATCAAAAAGTCAGTATCCATGGTGATGCGAGTATCGAAGTGGAAGGAGCAGAAATCCAAAATCAGAAATGGTTTTCTTCCTCTCTGAAG
>CAZDFE010000052.1:0-7666 GCA_964504755.1 uncultured Candidatus Peribacteria bacterium | reverse complement strand
AGAGGGCTTCTTTCAGACTCTGTACCCCGATGATCGAGACATCGGGAATCACAGAAGCTTCGGGAACGTTCGAAATCGGGAGAAATATATATTTGTATCCAAGCTCACGAGCGAGAATCGTTGCTGGAAGTGCTCCAGTAATACTTCGAACCGATCCATCGAGTGCGAGTTCTCCGAGAAAAAGTGCGGTTTCTGTAATGTTCGCATCGAATTCATGCTCTTTCCCAAGAATTCCGAGGGCAATCGGAAGATCGTATATGGGTCATTTTTTCCGAATATCGGCGGGAGCGAGATTCACGGTAATTCGACTCCCCCCAGGAAAACTATATCCTGAGTTCTTGATGGCACTTCGAACTCGTTCCCGACTTTCCTGAATGGCTGCATCTCCGAGTCCAACAATAGTGAACTGTCCAATTCCAGTAACAACATCTACTTCAACTTCGATGAGATTTCCATGAATTCCAGATAGAGATGCGGAAAACAATTTTTGCATAGAATAACACGAGGAAAGAAGTGAAAATAGGAAAATAACGCCTTTTCTGGATTGTAGGAAAGAAGAAAGAAAAAGCAATAGCAACCAACTTTCTCCATCTTTTCAGTATTTCGATCGTTTGTAAAGGTAAAATCGTTTCGAATATTTGGTAATGCCCTCATTTTCTGCTACTATAAGAGCAATTCATCATATTTTCTGAAATACAAAAAACATGCGAGTTCGCAGTTTCTGATCTCTCATCTGAACCTTCTTTATATCGAGCACTTCCGTAAGTGCTATTAATACACGAATTGCTGATCCTCTAGAGAAGGAATCTGGATCCGCTTGGAGTGATTTTATGGATTTCTTCCAATACATTTTTTCGAATGCGCTTCACATCATTCTGTTTATCCTTCTTGTCTGGATGATGATCAAGCTTATTCGGCTCTCATATGAGATACTTATGGCAAATAAGCTCGTATATATGAAGGTTACCCTTCCTCGTGCTGATTCAAAACTTGATAAAGAACGTGAAACAAAAAAAGATTTTAAGGAAAAGGTGGGAATTATGAGTATCTTCTATAAGAGTATTCATAATCTCACACAAGCGAGCGCTTTTAGTACGATCATGAATTTTATTTTTCATCATGCCAAAATCTCGCTCGAACTCGTGTATCAGAATGGAATGGTAAGCTTTTATGCGGTGGGGTATGAGGAGCACTTATCCCTGATTATTCAGCAAATTACATCGAACTATCCGGATGCAGAAGTAAAAATTATTTCGAAAAAAGATTTCCCAGAAATCAAGCCCCTTGGCTATACCCTCCAGGCGGCGACGATCGGAAAGTATACGGATGATATTTATCCGATTAAGACCTATAAATACTTCGAAGATGATCCACTTTCGACATTTACGAATAATTTTGGTTCGCTGAAAAAAACGGATGTGGCTTCGATCCAGTTCGTCATAAAGCCGCTCGGGCAGTCCTGGAACCGAAAGGCAAAAAAAGCGGCTGGACTCGTTGCGAAATGAGAATATGCAAAATGAATGAAGGGAGGACTTCTTTTTACGATATTTAAGGGAATCGTTGCACCAATCTCATGGCTACTCTATCGATTTATCAAGAATGAGGAAGATCCAACAACAACCGCTCCGGGAGCCTCTTCCGGTGATGCTTATAAAATCTTTAATCAGGCCGAAACCGAAGCGCAGAAAATGGTCGGGGAAAGTGCAGGGCAACCTGGATTTTCGGCTTCGATCCGTATCCTCGTATCCTCCGATACGAGCAGTTCTGCCAAAAGTGCGCTCCAGAATCTCGTGGCTGCTACCTCCATATTTACTGATGAGTACAATAATCATCTCGATAATCCACAAATGATCGAAGATCCTCTGCGTTTTTTCTTCACACCAATTCGCTATTTTGCCTATCAATATCGACTCATTGGGATGTTTCAGAGTGTGAGTAATTTTTCGTGTGATGAAATGTCGACGATGTTCCACTTTCCAGATATCAATTACAATAAATCCCCGATTATCTCGTGGCTCGAGTATAAGATGCTTCCTCCTCCGACGAATCTCCGATTTCCGAAGGAACCACTTCTCCTGAGTGACTATAAACGAGATAAGCATGGAAATATCTATACCGAAGATGGTTCACTTCTCCAGGTAGATGCCAATAAAAATCTCGTTCGAACTGAAAATAAAGACATGATACTTCTCGATGGAACGATTGTTCCGGTGGCAAAAGAAGGAGAAAATATTGGAAAGCCGATCGATCCTACCAAAAATCCAGTCACCATCCCAGAGTATCATCGTTCCCTTGCAGGATTTCCTCTCTACAAGGATGGGGTACTTATGGGATGGAATGAATACCGAAATGTGAAGACACCGATTTATTTCGCACGAAAGGATCGAGGACGTCACCATTATATTATCGGTAAATCAGGATGAGGTAAGTCCGTATTTATCGGATACCTCGCACGCCAAGACCTCTGGAATGGCGATGGACTCTGTGTGATCGATCCCCATGGCGATCTTGTCGAAGATATTGTTGCCTTCACACCCAAAGAACGAGCCAAGGATATGATTATTTTTGATCCAGCTGATTATGAACGTCCGATGGGACTGAATATGCTCGATATTATTGCGACCGATCCGAATCTCCGCATGATCGAAAAAGATCGTGCCGCACTCGATGCTACCTCGATTTTTATCAAGATGTATGGAGATGAGATTTTTGGACCCCGTATCCAGCACTATTTCCGAAATGGATGCTTGACCCTTATGGATGATGAGGATGAAGGAGGGACACTGATCGATGTTCCACGACTCTTTACGGATGAGGCATTTATGAAGTATAAAACTTCAAAAATCAAAAATGTGATGGTAAAGTCCTTCTGGGAGCATGAATATGCACAAACGGGGGATCGTGAAAAACAGGAAATGATTCCGTTCTTCTCTGCGAAATTTGGTCCATTTATCACGAATACGACGATGCGAAATATCATCGGACAGACAAAGAGTGCCTTCAATATTCGTGAAGTGATGGATCAGCAGAAGGTTCTTATGGTCAATCTTTCGAAGGGAAAAATCGGTGACCTGAATGCTCAACTTCTCGGGCTCATAACGGTTTCTAAGATCAATATGGCAGCGATGTCTCGTGCCGATATGCCCGAAGATCAACGAAAAGATTTTTTCCTCTATGTCGATGAGTTTCAGAATTTCGCCACAGATACCTTCGGAGAAATCCTCTCAGAAGCTCGTAAGTATCGTCTCGCACTCATTATGGCGCACCAGTTTATCGCGCAGATTGGTGGATCATGAGATAAGCAGGGAAAAGGAGGAAAGCCCTCCATCAAGGATGCGGTATTCGGAAATGCGGGAACGATTATGTCATTCAAGGTCGGCGCGGAAGATGCAGAATACCTCGAAAAAGAATATGCACCGATGCTTTCCCAACAGGATATTATCGGAATTGCCAACTTTACGACGTACTGTAAGCTCAATATCGATAATGCTACAACTCGTCCCTTTGATCTGAAGACGATATGGGATAATACCTATAAAAATCCAGAAGTTTCAAAAATCATAAAGGAATATTCTCGGAAAATGTACGGTCGCAAAAAAGAATACGTCGATATGGAAATCGAAGCGAGAATGGGAATCATTCGAGAAGAATCATCCTCATCAACGGAAATTTCATAATACTGCTCATACTTTACCCTTTATTTTCGGGATATGCTCCACACATCGATATTCATCAGTACGGTAGGTATCTTTCTCTTAGACATTTTTGTGCTATTCTGAATGGAGAAAACACCATTGGCTGCTTTTTTTGATAATGCACCCTATGTAATTCCTATTTTTCTCTTGGTTCAGTTGCCATTACTCTATCTGGTTACCTATCAGGCCTATATTTTGCCAGTTCAAAAGCTCAATCAGAGTATTGCTCGATTTATGACGGGTATTGATGATGAGCCAAATATTAGCCAAGGAGTATGGAGTGAATGAATGCGCAATGTGATTAGTTTTTTTATCAAAAGCCTTCAGATTCTTAAGGTGTTTAAGCAGGAACTTCGTGATGGGCGAAAGCTTCGCTCAGAAGTCGAAATCGCGAGTGAAATCCAACGGTATGCTCTTGGTTATGAAGAGGCTACGATTCCTTCGCTTGAAATCGCCATGGCAACAACGGCGGCATCGGAAGTAGGGGGAGATAGTCTCGATATTATCGTCGGTCGAGAAGGAAATTATTACCTCTATGTGGGTGATGTTACGGGGCATGGGGTACCAAGTGGATTCGTTATGATGATGGTAAACGCCCTGATTTCGGCATTTGTTGCTTCAGAACATGATAGTGCTCATATCCTCGCAGAAACCAATCGGATCCTAAAGCCCCGCATCAAGCAAAATATGATGATGACCTGTATCATGCTTCGATGGAATGAGACAGAACGAAAGTTGTATTATACTGGTGCTGGACATGAACATTTGCTGGTATATAAGGCAAAAAATAATAAAGTCTATAAAATTAAGTCGGGCGGGGTGGCTCTTGGTATGATCCGTGATTCTTCGAAACTCCTCAAAGAACAAGAAATCAAGTTCGAAAAAGATGATGTAATCATTCTCTATACTGATGGAATTACCGAAGCTCGATATCGCTCGGAACAAAATGGAATTCTTTTTGGTATTGATCGTATTGTTGAGTCGATTATGAAAATCGAAGTGAAGACAGCGGAAAATATTTTTCGCCAAATTACCATCGATCTCTCGGCCTTTATGGGATATCGCCATAAACAGTATGATGATATCAGTCTCCTCGTGGCTCGTTATGTCGAGCCTGAGAAGGGCGTTACACAGTCTCAGCTTGCTAAGAAAATGGATCCCTCAAATATTACTGAATGGAATTGGGGCATTCGCTATGAAGAACCATCCAATCCTCCTACTATTACCACTACTCTTTAGTTTCCTTTTTTCGTATGTCAGTTCCTTCACTTGCTACCCTGGTCGAAAAAAATTATACCGGCGATGTTGAGGGGTTAGAATCCCTTTCTCCTTCATCTTTTGTTGCGTCCGCGCTTCATGCTGACACTCCTTCGACACCTTCGACAGTAGTAATAGAAAAAAAATTAGAAACATCTCTCGTTGATCTCGAAGATCCGAGTAGAAAGCTCACGAAAGCAGAGGCGGAGGAACTTCGACAGACCGAGAAAGAGTACAAAGAAGCACTTGCCTACATAAAAGATGTGATTGCCCCATCGATGATGCGTATCGATGCGACGAAACTCCAGATCGGAGATACTTATGTTCGCACTATTTTTACCTATGCGTATCCTGATGTGCTCGAGTGAAACTGGCTCTCGCCACTTATCAACTGGGATGTAAAGTTCGACATGTCGATGTTCGTCTATCCGGTCGACAGTGCTCGCGTGATGCGATTTCTGCGAAAACGTCTGACACAACTTCGTGCACAGTATGCGATCAATCGGGAAAAATGACTCATTGGCGATCCTCACCTCGACGCCCAGATTCAGGATGTCGAAGAACTTCAGGTGTCACTCACTCGTGGACAGGAGAAATACTTTCACTTGGCTCTCTATATTACGACGTATGCCGAAACAGAAGATGAGATGAAGCGCTTGTCGAATACGCTCGATGTCATGCTCGCGGGTCGAAATATCCTGACAAAACAATCCTTTCTTCGTGCAGAACAGTGATTTGTAGCAACTGGCCCATTTGCTCGGGATGAGGTCAATGTGTATCGAAATATTTCTACCAAAGGTCTTTCAACCACCTTTCCATTCAGTTCGAATTCACTTTCTCAGGATGATGGAATCTTCTACGGAATTAACACCCATAATAATTCCCTTATTATTTTTGATCGATTTCGTACAGAAAATGCGAATATGTGTGTTTTCGCGAAATCAGGATGAGGTAAGTCATTCGCCGTCAAACTTGAGATTCTTCGAGCCCTGATGATGGGTACTGATGTGATCGTGCTCGATCCCGAGAACGAATATCGAGCCCTCGTCGAAACAGTTGGTGGAACGTATATCAACATCAATCTGAATTCCAATGAACGGATCAATCCGTTCGACCTTCCCCGATCCCTCAAAGATGCAGAGACCCATCCAGGAGACCTCCTGCGTGGTGCGATCGTGAATATGCTCGGACTCCTCCATCTGATGCTCGGTGTTATCACTCCGAGTGAAGAGGCGATTCTCGAAAAGGCACTTATTACCACCTATTCTCTGAAAGGAATCACGATGGAAGACGATTCGATCGATGGAAAAGAAATCCCTCTTCTGAAAGATCTTCATTCGGTTCTCGAGACGATGGATGGTGGAAAATGACTCACGGAACGACTGGAAAAATATGTATTTGGGGTATTTGCGGGAGTATTTTCTCGCCCGACGAATGTAAATCTCAAAGATGGTCTCGTCGTATTCTCAGTTCGTGATCTCGATGATATCCTTCGTCCGATCGCGATGTATATCCTCCTGAACTATGTATGGAATGTGGCTCGATCGAGTGAGAAAAAACGAATGCTCGTCGTGGATGAGGCCTGGAATATTATGCAGTATGAAGATAGTGCGAAGTTCCTTTTTGGACTCGTGAAGCGGGCTCGAAAGTATGGACTCGGTATTACAACGATCACACAGGATGTCGAAGACTTTATGACGAATCAATATGGAAAAGCGATCGTAACGAACTCATCGATCCAACTCCTTCTGAAACAATCGCCGGCTTCGATCGATGTCCTTCAGGATGTCTTCAAGCTGACAGAACAGGAAAAATATATCCTCCTCAATGCGTCTGTTGGAACGGGACTCTTCTTTGCTGGAGGGGAACATGTGGGAATCCAGATTCTTGCTTCGTATTTCGAAGAAAAAATAATTACTACGAAACCAAACGTATAAATATACGCTTCTATCCTCTCTTTCTGGAGAGGTTTTTTTTGCTTTTTTCCATTTTTCCTTTAGAATACGCCACGTTATTTGTTATTTTTCTCTTATGATTACCGCTCTTAAGGCTCGTGTTGGAACCGTACTTCGTATCGATAATGGACTGTTTCTCGTCGTTCGACATGAGATGCGTCGTGGTGGTCGTGGGGCAACGAATGTAGCGATGCGTCTCAAGAATCTCATGCAAAATGGTTCTTCTGATCGAGTCATGGATAGTGAAGAAAAGCTCGATGATGTCGTTCTCGAACGAGCAAAGGCAGAATTTCTCTATGAATCAGCGGGAACCTATGCATTTATGAATCAGGATTCGTATGAGACGGTAGAACTTACCGAAGATGATATCGGAGATGCGAAAATGTACCTCACCGAGAATCTCGTGGTGGATCTTCAGTCATTCGAAGGGAAGTTTATCGGTATTATCCTCCCACTTCGTGTGACTCTCAAGGTAGTGGAAGCGGATCCTTCTGTTGCTGGAAACACGGCTGATGGAAAGGTAGATAAGATCGTAAAGCTCGAAACGGGACTCGAACTACGAGTTCCAGGATTTGTGAATCAGGATGAATCAATCGTGATTAATACCGAAACAGGAGAATACCTCGAACGTGCGAAATAGTTTTCTATAGTAAAAATCCTCTGATGAAAGTCGGAGGATTTTTTGGTAATAGTTAGTGAAATGCTCGTTTGATCCGCTCGAGCCAGTGTATCTCGGGAAGTGGGAGGGCATGTTTCATG
>CAZDFE010000051.1:6017-7673 GCA_964504755.1 uncultured Candidatus Peribacteria bacterium | reverse complement strand
GGGTTATACCAATCCAGAAGATGTATTCGATAAGGCGGTCGATAACATTACTCCAAAAATCGAATGTCGTCCGAAGCGTGTCGGAGGTGCTATCTACCAAGTACCAATGGAGGTTCCTCCAGGGCGTGCGTTTGCTCTCGCTTCTCGATGGATTCTCGGAGCGGCTCGTGGAAAAAGTGGGGCTGACTTCTCGAAATTTCTTGCTCAAGAATTTATCGATGCAGCTACTGAGACGGGAACTGCCTTCAAGAAAAAGCTCGATGTCTACAAGATGGCAGAAGCAAACAAAGCATTTGCACGATTTGCGAACAACAAATAAGAAACTTTCTTTTTACTCATTCATTATTTAGAACAATATGGCTCATAAAAAAGCGATGGGTTCGACCTCCAATGGTCGTGACTCGCAAGCCAAGAGACTTGGTGTAAAAATCTACGGTGGACAACCGGCTGCCTCTGGAAATATCATTATTCGTCAGAAGGGAAATAAGTTCTGGCCAGGACAAGGAGTAGCTCAGGGGGATGACTTCACTCTCTTCGCGGTTCGTGATGGTATCGTCTCATTTCAGGAAAAGCGTCGTACTCGTTTCGATGGACGTGTGTTCCGAGATATTTATGTGAATGTAGCATAATTCCTCTAGAAAATTCATACTGAAGTTAACATTCATTATGAATTCCTCATTACTCATTATTTATTTCTCTGTATGACAATTTCTCCTCAACAACAGCTCTCGAAAGTACGAGGACGCAAGCGATATAGCGCTTGGGTAAAGCTCAATGCGAAACGTCTGAAGGATCTCGTTTCACTTCAGTACAATGCTTCTGGTGAGGCTATCGCTCTTTCTCACTTTGCTTCTCCTATCACTGGAGAATATAAGGGTCGAAAGGTACGTGCCGTTCGTACGGGACGTGGAAAGGCTCCAACCAAGATTCGTGCATAATTCGTACTTCAAAAAAACTCTTTCGAAAGAAAGGGTTTTTATATGTTTAATATAGATATTCTAGTAATTCAATTGTCTGATTTCCTTCTCTTTTAGAATTAGTATACGTATCTAATAATTGTTGTTGTATCTCATTTAATTTCTGACCATCTGCTTGAATTTGAGCAAAATAGTGGATAAATATTGGTGCTCGAGGATTTAATTCATATGAGATTATATATGCTTCCTGTCATGGCGTTAAGTCTTTTTTATCAGCCTTAAGTTCCTGAAAATAGTGTAGTTGTGCTGGTGCTAAAGGATATTTCTGATATGAATTAAACCAGGCAATTTGTCACTCTGATGCTTTTCCTTCTGTTATTAATTTTGAATAATAATTACTTTGGCTCCTTAGATTACCCTTCTTATTTTCATGCTGAGGGGGGGGTGTAAGTATTGTTTCTGGATTTTCGGATCACATATTTGTATAGATTAGTATTAAATACGATCTCATTGTAATATACTTATTTTCTCCTGTCAAAAATATACTCGCTTTTTCTCAGTTTTTCTTTATACTCCTCGCAATTAATTTTTTCCTATGATTTCTCGTCGTCGTAGCCGTGAGTTTCTGTTACAAATGCTCTATTCTCGTACCAATATGGGCACTGATTTCTCGAGAGATACATTTCTCGAGGCCTATTTCGAGGAAGAAAATATGGAGTATCTCGATACTGCCTATGTC
>CAZDFE010000051.1:0-6007 GCA_964504755.1 uncultured Candidatus Peribacteria bacterium | reverse complement strand
CTCGAGCATGAAGCAGAACTGCTTTCGTATATTTCTCTTCTTGCCCCGAAGTTCGAACTCGAAACCATGCCCTCGATCCATATTTTGATTCTGATGGTAGCACTTTCGGAGATACTCTATTTCCAAGTCATTGATGCTATTCCTGTTGCTGTGAGTGTGAATGAAGCTATTGAACTCGCAAAGCGATTTTCTGATGATCATGGAAAGGTGTTTATTAATGGTTCACTTTCGACATTTCTGAAGGATCGAGAAAAAATTCTCACTCCCTCAGAGAGAACTACGTTTCGAATTTTCTAATCTTTTTTCTATGGCTCGAACCTCTCTTCGATATGATCGATTGGAGTTTGAGGCAAAGGTAGGTACACTCCTCGCTTTGCTTCAGATTATTCCCAATTCTCCTTCTCTTTTTACTCTCGCATGTGTGCATCGAAGTGTCCTCAATGAAGCTCACTTCGGCTATGAGGAATCGAATGAACGACTCGAATTCCTCGGAGATGCGGTGCTCGAACTCGTCATCACGAAGGCACTCTTTCATGCATTTCCAGAAAAGCCAGAAGGAGAACTCACAGATATTCGTTCGGCGCTCGTACGTGGTCGCAATCTCGCAGAAATTGCTCGAAGTCTTTCTTTTTCTGAAGCAATTCAGCTCTCTCGTGGAGAATTCCTCGCAGGGGGACATGAGAATGGATATATCCTCGCGAATACTTTCGAGGCGATCCTCGGAGCTCTGTATCTCGATCAGGGATATGAAATAGCGGAGAAATTTATCCTCGAACACGTGTACTCGACGCTCGATCATATTCTCGAAAAGGCGCTTTTCGTCGATCCGAAATCCTATCTCCAGGAATTTACTCAGGCGGTATGGGGAACTACACCGGTATATAGTGTTGTGGGGGAAACAGGCTCTGATCATAATAAACTCTATATCGTCGAAGTGACGTTCGGTGGGGTAGTACTCGGAACGGGTAAGGGAACGAGTAAGAAAAAAAGTGAACAGGATGCAGCAGAAAATGCGGTGAGTAGGAAGAATGAATGGGAACATCAGATTCCACTCTCGAGAAAACAAGCTCTACTGATATAGATCGAACAGAATGAAAGTTGCATAAATTTGCTTTTTTCTCGGAAATGCCATACTCTGTATTATATCCATCTTTCTCTTCTATGCGTATACATCTTATCCCGTTTGCTCTCATACCACTCCTCTCTGCGTGTAGTCTCGGATTCGATACTGCCACTCCATGAATCGGAATCTCAGGCGAAGTATCTCGATCCGGGAGTGTGATGCATGATATCACGGAGCCTGTCTCTGTTCCTCTATTGAGTCATGAAGAAATCATGACTCTCGAGAAACAACCGGATAGTATCGATTGTGATACATTCGAAACGACGAAGAAGCAACTCTGTATCGATCTCAAGACAGGAATGGAATATAGTCAGATGATGGCATCTGAAGCTCTTGTGTTCGACTGTGGTCGCCTCAAATATCCGAAGAATCAGGAATCCTGTAGTACAAGAAATGAACTCCAGAAGCAAGCAAGTATCATCCATATGGCAAATATCTCGAACGATGTGGAACTCTGTGATCGCATCGGTTCCGTGGAACAAAGAGATGCCTGTCGTATCGGAGTTATCCTCTATCCGATCATCATCAATGAATCGTATAAGACTGCTTCTGGAAGAGAAATCCTGAAACAAGAGGGAATATTCCAAGAGAACTTCGAACCGATCGCCGAGCGAAGTTGTGACACACTTCAGAATACTACTCTCATAGAACAGTGTGTACTCGACGTTCAGAAGGTGCGGTCATACTATACGGGTACGGGATCGTAAAAATATAAAAATCTTTTCTCTTTTTCATTTTTAGACTATGTTTGCTCGATTATTTTTTCTCATTGTCATTCTCTTCGGCATATCGGCATCATCGCTGTTCGCAGCACTTATGCTGCCATGGAATCTCACTGAGAATCTCGATAATGGCTTCCTCGCACCAAAAACTGGGAGTAAAGACGTGACCACTCCCGAGGGATGTCGTACGATATCTGGTGTCGGTGTAACGAAGGACTACTTCGTACCTACGAAAACAACGACAGAGTGGAATGCCTTCAAGGCGAATAGGCCGACTGGTATTTCTATTGGACTATGTGGTCCACTGACATATACTTGGAAAACAGGGAACTGGTCATCATGTAGTCTATCTTGTGGAGGATGAACTATGAATGGGGATGTATGGTGTGAGCGAAGTGATGGCGTGAAGGTAGCAAATATATTCTGTCCTGCTATATCTAAACCACAAGCATCTCAATCATGTAATACTGCTTCGTGTAGTGGCTGTATCGGAATGCAATCTAATAATTCTTACGAATGTTCACCCATTGATAAATGAAATTATTTTTCCATAGGTTCATGTAATACAAATGGGGCAATATATACCATATACAATGGTTTTTGAAAATGATGATTTCCTTGTGTATGACCTAATGGATGGGGTTACTATGTTTCGGAGTTTACTTGTATTTGTACGAGTAGTACTCCAGTATCTACCCCTATCCCATCTTCTGTTAATGGCTCTTGTGGATCCGCGAATAATGTAAATACAACAACACAGCCATCATCAAACCTTTGTACTGTCGGGGTTGCTACAGAAGTGAGTCAGACTGGTTCTATCTGGGCTTGGAGTTGTCTCGGAGTGAGTGGTGGGTCGAATGCGAACTGTTCCGCTCTGAATGCACCACCTCCAGTCTACACCTATTCTTGGAATACTTCTGCATTCGGTTCTTGTAGTGTCTCATGTGGTCCAGGGACTCAGACAAGAAATGTTACCTGTCGAAGAAGTGATAATATGACCGTCGCTGACTCCTACTGTACTGGGGCAAAACCAACCGCCAGTCAGTCATGTAATATGGGGGTATGTGCACCCCCACCACCCCCTCAGGCATCTTGTCCTGCAGGTGGACCAGTTGAATGGGATGTATGATGTAGTGGTAGTTGGCCGACTACTCCTTCTGGAAGTACGTATACCGTTGTAGATAACACGGCACCAAAAACAGGATCATATACTGCTCAATGTAATAATGGAAGCTGGTCTAAGATTTCATCTTCATGTAATTCTTCTCCACCACCTCCTCAGGCATCTTGTTCTGCAGGTGGACCACTTGAATGGGATGTATGATGTAGTGGTAGTTGGCCGACTACTCCTTCTGGAAGTACGTATACCGTTGTAGATACCACCGCACCAAAAACAGGATCATACACTGCTCAATGTAATAATGGAAGCTGGTCTAAGATTTCATCTTCATGTAGTTCTTCTTCTATCAATGGTGTCTGTGGCTCATTTAATGGTCAAACATATGTAGGTCCATATGCTTGGGCAGATGTATTACCAGCTCCAGGCTGACTCTGCTCCACGGGAAATCCTATTCAAGGTTCTGGATGGCCAAATGGTCCATGGAACTGGTCATGTCAGGGAAGTAATGGTGGATCGACAGTGAATTGTAGTGCAAGTAGGTCCTACACCTATTCTTGGAATACTTCTGCATTCGGTTCTTGTAGTGTCTCATGTGGTCCAGGGACTCAGACAAGAAATGTTACCTGTCGAAGAAGTGATAATATGACCGTCGCTGACTCCTACTGTACTGGGGCAAAACCAACCGCCAGTCAGTCATGTAATATGGGGGTGTGTGCACCACCTCCGGTATCGTACAATGAAACAAATGTTATGCGTATGGGTGATGCTGAGACGAATAGTCTCGAATGGTCGATTAATCTTCGGACAGGAGTGGCTAATTATTGGAATGGATATAGATGGTGAACTCAGTTTACTCTATTGGGTGGTTTTACCCCACAATCAGTAGCTACGATGGCAAGTTATTCGAAAGTGGCAGTAAGTATCGAACGTGAGGGGCGACCAGGATCATGGAATGGAAGGCGTTGGTGGCATCTCCCATATCAGGTACAGGCCCCAACAGCGCTAAATGACTGGACCACTATCTGGAGAGTAGATCGCAAAGGAGGGAACTCAACGGATGGTCAGTGGAGTATGAAGATGACGACCCTGACAGGACCATATGAGTATATGTTTGTGAGCGTATATAAATATAGTGATCCAGTTGACTTATTTAATCCAGTTTATGATCCCTCTACCACAACCATAACTAAGAAAGTTCAGGCATTAGGATCAACCACTGTAGCTCAGGTAAACTATAATACTACTACTCCAGAATGGTCGAAAACCTATGCTCCACTCTCAGATTGTGTGGTGCCGAGTACGCTTGATCCTAGTGGATTTTGTCCGTCAGGATGGACTCCCACGAAGGTGGTACCAAGTAATTCTATATGTGGTGGGGCTACTGGTAATGGGAAAAAAGAGGATCCAAACGCATTATTTTGAATTTATGAACCCGTGCTCATTATGACTCAAATCTGTAGACGATAAATTATATTAGCAATAATAAAACTCAACATGATGTTGAGTTTTATTATTTGAGGTGGTAGAGAGAAGAACTATTTTTCCCATGGTTTCTTCGGATCGGACTTGAGCTCATTGATATGTTCGAACGCCTGACTGATGAGTCGATGGGTCATATTGTGCTGGAGCTCTTCTTCGTGCCGAAACTCAGAGAGATCTCGCCGGATACTGTCGAGTGATACTTCGAAACGAGCATTGGTTCCTTCTTGTCTCATGTTAAATGCTTCTTGCTTGGCATTGAATCACTCCTGCCGAGCATTAAATGCTTCTTGTTTCTCGATGAAATGATTGAGAAGAGCGAGAATCTGTTCGAGTTTTTGTTCGGTGTTCATAGATGAAAGATGGGAATATATAGAGTGAGTATATCGCTTTTTTCTATACATGCAAATATATGCACGTATGAGTACGAGGACACGTTTCTCAGGAAGATATGATCGACACTAGTCAGTTCTAGAGAGTATATATGAGAATCGAGAGAAAAGTGTGAGAAATATTTTGCCTTCCGTAAATAATTTTGATATACTCTCTCACATGCAACACCTCGAATCACATCAGTACGATCCAAACATGTACTACCATCGAAATACCTCTCCCGTATATCGGAAATATCTCGAAACCTGCGGACTGATCACCTATGATATTTCTCAGGGAAATCCCTGACATTTTTCCTGGAAAAAACGAATTTTCTGAGATGCCTGCTGCGTCGTTCGATATGATCGGACCGATATTGAGCCTGATATTGATTTTCTTCGCGAAAAAATCGGTATGAAGCATGCCTTCGTGACCTGGATTCCGTATTCGCGTACGGATATTCCTGCAGGATGGCGTCGACTCTATCTCTCGGATCACTATCAGGAAACAGGATATACTATTCTCGATGATGTGAACTATAAGAAGAAATGGAACGAACGAGCCCGTCGAGCTCAGAAAAAGTTTCTTGCTTCAGGTGCTACAGTTCGTGCGGTTACACCTGCGGAATTTATCGAGGCATTCCAGAAAACGAAGGTAAAACACTGGTATAAGGGAAGTTATATTACGTATTATAAGAAAATGGTGACACTCGATGCCACATCAGTTCGCCAGTGGCTCTGTTTTGATCCAGCAGGGAATCCTGTAGCAGGACTTGCGGTGCATGATTATGCGGGAGTTTCGGTACATCTCGTGGCCTTCACGGGAAAGAAGGCCTATCCGCTCCAAGGAGGACCAGGTCTGATCGATATCTGGTTTTCTGATTCATATGAGAAGGGTATTCGTTATATCACGTTCGATCAGCTCAAGAATAGAAATGGTCCGAGCGATCAGAAAGGGTATACTGACTTTAAACTCAATTTTATCGAGCATCGTATGAGTTTCCCGAAGGCATATTTCCGAGTATTCTAAAATCCCTCTGAAAAAGAGGGATTTCTTTTTTTCATTTCATCGATATACTCTCGCACATGTCTATCGATCTTAATCCTATTTTCGCGCAAACGCTCGAGCTTCTCGAAAACACATAGAAGCATGTTTTTATCACGGGAAAGGCAGGAACGGGGAAGTCTACCT
>CAZDFE010000050.1:0-7771 GCA_964504755.1 uncultured Candidatus Peribacteria bacterium | reverse complement strand
TCTGTTGGGTGAGGAGTTTTGCCTGGACTCATTTCTGAGCGTATCCATACCAATAATTCGAAACATCAGGAATTGTTATATTTTTGGTTACTGTGCTATTCAGGGTATCATTCCAGAGATTCGCCTGACGCAGGAGCATCGCGGTCGCTTCGATACGAGTCGTCTTATTCTCTGTACAAAATGGAACACTCGCATAGCTCGAACCATTCTCACAGCTCGCTTTTCCTGATGTATCGAGCGTATATCCTTGGGTAATATTTTTCTCATTCGCGTATGCGATACAGTAGAAATAAGGGTTTGTTTTCGTCAGATCGATAAATGGAGAATTCTGATACTTCATCACATCTTCGAATGTCGGAGTGAGGCACTTCTTACAGGATACACTCACAGAAAGTCCGACGAACGCATCTCGACTCACGGGGTCATTCGGGCGAAAGAGATGACTCCCATCGTCAGAAATGATCCCATTTTCGAAAAGAAACTTCACATCGCTATAATAACTATCAGTCGGCTTCACATCCGTAAAAGGAAATTCACGAGCAAAAACTTCCTGAGAAAACAGGATTCCCAGTGCTATGAGAAGGAGTGAAATAATCGATTTTCGCATGTGAGAGAGTATAAAGAAAAACCTACTGAAAGCAACCTGAGAGCGAGATGATTTAGAAAATAAAAATTAAAGTTGACAAATTATTTAATTTAAGTAATTAGATATATATTTCATAAAACTTGCAATGCGTAATCCTGTTGAACATGTTCCTCATTTAGTGTTGTCCGATGATATATATCGGAATACTAACTTTTTAGAACTTTTTGCATGGTACGACAATGTTTCTAAAAGGTCCGCTGTTACACCGAGTGCCCAACAAATTCAGGAAAAAGTGATTGAGAAATATGGACATATTATTGATAAAATTATAACCATTGTCTATCCTTTATTTCTTGATACAGGGCGAATTCAGGAACTTCGTAGAGCATTGCAGTATGTAGCTCATCTTGCTATAAATAGTCGATACCAAAAAACCTCTTTTGATGATATAAGTCAAGAGGTATATGAGGCTATATATCCATTTTTGTATCCTGATAAAGAATTAATGATGTTTGGTGATAAATCGAGTGAGGAAAGTTGGGAAAATAGAAAGACATTTAATAGTCTTGTGATATATTTTCTCTGACTTGTATTTAAGGGATTAGATTTTGAATTTAGCTACGATTCATCAAAGTTAGATGCATGTGAATATGAAAAGTATTTTAAAAAATTTGATTATTCTCATTTATTTTGTCAGAAAGTAGGGAATAAAGTATCTGTTATTATCAATAATTTATCTGTACTTCTAGTTCCAAATGATCCTGAGTTTGATGAAGATATTCAGGGGGTTGGATTACAGGTATCATGGTGTCTACAAAAACCTACATCTCCTTCGGCATCATAATTCCGAGAAGTTCGAATCCAGTTCGGATTTGCTCGATGAACTGAGCGCAGAGTTGGAGTCGGAAATTCCGGAGTGTGATATCAGATTCTTCGAGGATCTTCGGGGTATGCACGTAGAAACTATTAAATGTCACTGCGAGATCATAGCAGTAGAGAGCGAGAATGTGCGGTTTATATTTCGTGGCGGCTTCTTCGATCATCGCTTCCATACGAGCGAGCGACTGGATGAGGTATTTATCGTACGACGAGAGATGGTATACTGTTCCATCATCGCGAGCAGAGCGTGGCGATCCAGGTTCCTGGATTGCTTCACCCCAAGGGTACTTCCAAGATTCACTTTGTGAATCAAGGGGCGCGCTCCTCGCAATGACAGGTATATCTTGAGTCATTTTCTTTGCTCTCACATACGCATATTGGATGTATGGTCCACTATTTCCTTCGAAAGAAAGTGCCTTATCCCAGTCGAAAATAATATTTCTCTCCCTGTCTTGCATGAGATAGCTATATTTGATAGCTCATATAGCAATTTCTTGGATATCTTTTTCTGAAAGTGTTCGTCATTTTTCTTCTAGGATTTTCTTTGTACGGACAAATCCTTCTTCGAGAAGGTCTTCGAGTCTGATAATGTTTCCCTTTCGGCTACTCATAGCACCATCTGGCAATGAGATGAAGCCATTTCCTACGTGTACCAGTTCTATACTTTCAGATATCCACCCTGCCATACGTGCGGTTGTAAATACCTGTTTAAGGTGAAGTGCTTGACGAACATCTGTTCCTATCGAAATTTTATCTGGATTCCATCCATTCGTAACACGATATTTTATACATGCGAGATCACTCGCGAGATATCCGTGAGTTCCATCACGCTTTTCGAGGATGGTAGATGGGAGTTTTGTTTCCTCAGGAAAAATAATACCGACAGAGCTATCTTCGTTTTTTGTGGCAATTCCTTTCTCGAGCAATTCATTCACTATCATATCCATACTATATACAAGCGGTGGATATTCACCGATTTTTGGCAGGGGAAGTCATTCATAGAATGCTTCACCAATAGCGATGTCATTATGCACATGGAGTTTTTCTACCACTTCATAGGCTTTCTTGAGCGATGTCTTTGTGAATGTACCCCAGAGTTCCATGAGATAGGTATCTCATTTTGAGAGTTTTACGAAAGCATTTTTACACTCCTGATCCACTTCTGGATTTTTTTCTATATCAGCAGTGATTCGCACATAGAGTTCTTGGAGGTGTTCCACACCGTCTCTTTCGAGGCTTTCGGAATTTCCATATTTCTCATATCAGACGATAAGCTTTCCGAAAAGACTTCCCCAATCTCCCATGTGATTATCGACAATGACATCCCAACCGAGAAAACGATGTATATTTACTATCGCTTGTCCAGTAGATGTTGGACAAAGGTGTCCGATGTGAAGTGGCTTTCCAACATTGAGAGAAAAAATCTCCATAATTGCTTTTTTCCCGTTTTTTTCTTGAGGTGAGATTTGTATATTTCGAAAAATATCCATCCACACCGTTTCTGTGAGAAAAAAATTCACATATCCTCCGATAGAACTCGTCGAAACGAATATATCCGTATGTTTCGCGAGTTCCGTCGCGAGTTCCGTCGCGATGAGATTCGGAGCTTTTCCGAGCGGTTTCGCGAGCTGGAAGACGCTGATACAGTATTCACCGAGTTCACTCTTTGGTGCGGGAGTGATCTCAGGAGAGAAATCAATCTGGTAGAGCGACTGTATCGCGCTCGAAATGAGAGAAGAAATGTTTTGCATGTGGCTCACTATAGCCAAAAATCTAGAAAAATCGACAAAATGGGAAAAATTAAGTTTGACAATATATATATATATTGTTATATTTCTTCTGTCAGTCTGAGATTCTTTCAGATAAAATCGTACTTGCTCCATTTTAGTGGTGGCAGGATTCTCGAAATTCTTTAAGACGATAAAAAGTTTGAAGGAGTATAAAGATGGACATAAATCTCGTATGGGGAATTATTGCCCAATGCCTCACAAGCGTTGCAGGCTTGTTATATATTGTGAGAACATTTCAGGGTATTAATAAACCCAATCTTATCAGCTGGATGATTTGGGCATTCATTGGTTGGGCATTCCTTCTTGTTACTGTGAATAATCCTGAAGCAGATAAAATTACAAAGTTTTTCTCGATTGTTCTTGCAGTTCCACCAACATTTATTGCTATTTTGGCCTTGAAGAAAGGTGTAATCGAGTCCGTGAGTCGCGAAGATGTCTTTGCGGTTTGTATCGCATTTATAGCAATGTTGGTGTGGTTTTATAAGAAGGATGAACCTGGCATTCTTCCAGTTCTACTGGCAATCTTAGCTGATATTTGTGCACTTATTCCAACGTTGAAATTTGTGTATAGGAAACCAGCCGATGATCGTCCTGGTACATGGTTTACATTTTCTCTTGGCTCATTACTCACACTTTTGAGTCTCCAGAAATGGAATCCAGAGAGCTATCTCTTACCCATATATATGGGAGTTGCATCACTTTTGGTAGTGTACCCTCTTTTTGTTTATCGTATCCGCAATAAGATATCGAATGAATGGATTTAAGAGGATACAAGAAATTAAAGCCCTGCATTATGCAGGGCTTGTTTTTTATATTTTCTCCATCCTCCATTTTCCGTCCTTCTCATCGATCATCTTCCAACCGAGATCCGCGAGTTCATCGCGGATTTTATCGGCCTCACTCCAGTTTTTCGTCATTTTCGCTTCGGCACGAGCGACCGCGAGGGCTTCGATCTCTTTCGGGATGATTTCTATTTGTTCGAGGAGAGAAAAGTCGAGAATCGCGAGCACTTCGTTCCAGCTTTCGAGGAGGGAAATGAGGGACTTCGTCTCTTCGAGCGAGAAGAGTGCGTCATCGATCCCAGTGTTGATATAGGACTGGAGTTCGAATACGATCGTCATCACTTCAGGAAGTGCGAAATCATCTTCGATTTTCTCGATGAATTCCTGCATGAAGTACTGTTGGTTATCACGAAATTCGCGAGAAATATCATGAAATTTCATTTTTCCATGCGCATTCCGGGTCTCATCACCCTCAGGAAGGGAAGTGAGATACCGCCCCAAGCGCTTCATCATCTCATCGAAACCGCGAATCGTATTCATCGCAGCAGTGAGTCGATCGAACGTGAAATTAAAGTTCTCACGATACTGATTCTGGAGGGCCATAAGCCGAAATCCACGACAAATGAGTGTTTCTGGAATATCTTTTTCGTGTTCGATAATATCTCGAAGGGTATAAAAATTCTTCGCTGATTTTGCCATTTTTTTGTTATCGACGAGGAGGTGTCCACCATGCATCCAGTATTTCGAAAAAGTTTTTCCCGTGTAGGCTTCGGTCTGAGCAATCTCGTTCTGATGGTGTGGAAATACGAGATCAATGCCGCCCATATGAATATCGATCTGCTCGCCGAAAAAGTGCTTGTTACACGCGCTACACTCGATATGCCAGCCGGGGCGACCTTCGATGATTTTTTTCTCACCATTCAGTGTGACTTCGATCGACCATTTATTTGGTCCATCCGATTCTGGGTTATATCCTTTCCAGAGTGCAAAATCGGCTACCTGTTCTTTCTCATATTCATCATTATCGATACGAACGCTCGATATCATTCCCTGAAAATCAAGGTGCGCGAGCTTCCCATATTTCTTGAACTTCGCCACCGAATAGTAGATCGTTCCATCTTCTGCGAGGTAGGCGTAACCTTTTTTGATCAGAACATCGATAATTTCTCCCATATCGTCGATGAGTTCTGAAATTGGCTTGATATTATCCGCCGGAAGGATCGCGAGTCTCGCACAGTCCGCCATGAATTCACCCGTGTAGTATTCGGTAAATTCACGGAGACTTTTTCCTGAGGTTTGTGAATCGCGAATCGTCTTATCATCGATATCCGTGATATTCATCGTCGTTGTGACTTTGTATCCGAGAAAACGCATCGAACGCACGATAATATCATCCATGAGATAATTTCGGAGATTTCCGATATGGGCGTAATTATACGGTGTTGGCCCACAGTAGTAGATTTTGACTCCTTCTTGCCTGAGTGGCTTGAAGGCTTCTTTCGTGCGAGTGAGGGTATTGTAGAGGTGGAGTGACATAGAAAAAATCAATAGGATGAATATGTGTGAAATGTTGTATGTTCGAAAAATCTCGAATGAAACACATCTACTATAGTAAATAAACGTTAAAAATCTACTTTTTTCCGAGAATTGGTATTTGACAATTGTATAAAAGATTTAAAAATATTGACTTCATATATTTTATATGCTACAATTACTTTGCTCTTTTTGTAAATAGGTATGAAACATCCTATCCATCGACATTCTCGTAATGGAGGTGCTGAATGGCTCGGCGCACTGTTCACTCTCTGTATTCTTTCCTGAATTTATTTCTCTATGGATAACTTTGGTTCGTATAGTTCACTCTATTCGACCCAAAACGTACAGAAATCCATTTCCGTAGCTTCCCCATACTGGAATCAGAAGCTCGCGTATGGATTTCGTGGAACCGCTGGAGATAGTTATTCTGGTAGCGAAACGGCATCTTCGGATAAGGTTCTCGTGACGAATACAGAGAAGAAAAGTACTGAGAGTTCCGTACGAGTATCTTTCTACCCCGAAGCTTCGATCGATGAGATCGAAAAACTTCATAATAGCGATGCTCCTCGTGCCTACTCACGCCTTTCTCATGGTATTGCTGTGATCGAATGAGATCTCAATTCTCCTTCCGCCAAAACCATTCTCGCCACTCTTCATACGAAGTAATGTCTCTCCATCCGTGTTTCTCCCGAGTTATTGGTATACTCGGGAGTTTTTTGTGTTTGGTGGTTGTATTTTTCTCATTTTTCATATAATTGGTTTTACCCGTGGGGATGATACAGGATTCGATGGAAAGATTCGTGTTGTCTCTGTGCTTTCTCGGGGCAGTCAGCCTCGTTATCAAATGACAAAAAATAGTTGCAAAAACTACACGTTTTGGTGGACTTTCTGCTCTTGCTAACGCATTTGCTGCTAAGCTCACTCCAGCTTACGCTGCTTAATCGCTCGTAGGTGTAGCCTTCCTTTTCGGATGAGTGCCAAATGGCCTGCTACAAACTTCGTAGATTCAAAACTTATAGAATCTCGTCGTACTTCATAAGTCTCTTTTCTGAAGTTATAAGTGTTTCATAGGAAAAAGAGTATACGAATCATTTCTCTCGAATAGTGTTTGTCCTTTTTCTCGTATTCGTCCGTATATAAAAATGACTACAGAAAGTAGAAGCAGAGTTGATACCTTTTCAGACGCGGGGGCGGTGCCCGCCATCTCCACCATACATAATAGACCGTTAAATATCTTTACCTATCTCGAATTTGAGATAAGGAAATAGCTTATTTAACGCATATGAACAAAAAAATAAACAGGTAAACGAATTCGTTTACCTCTTTATTTTTTTGAAAATATACAGCTTCTACTTTAGAAAAAGTAAGAAAATGGAGTAATTTGCCAATAGATAAATCTAAAGCCAAATTCTTTCTAAAAATGGCGTAAGAGTGTTCCTAACTTCTATAAATTCTCATTCATCAAGGAGACTCCTCTTTGTTTCTAGTTTAACTATATCACATTCAAAGTCTATATTATAAAATTCTTCTAATCAAAGAATAAGTTGGGATTCATTTGGTTGATTCTCTTTTATAAAAGTAAGTATTTCTGGAATATGTTCCGCATCTTGAGCTTGTTGGTTTGGAGAATCTATAATTAATGGACAATAAGTAGTTGGTCCATATTTAGACATTAACTGAAAGAAAGTAAAATAGTATGCGAGTAGTGCTCTTGGTTTAGCACTTCAACTCTCTTTCTTCTCCATCGAAGTGTGAATATCAGATATGTCACTCTCTGAAAGCTTAATATCAAGCTTCTGGAGATAATCTTTAAGACAATATAGATATTCATTTTTTATTTTAACAATTCTTTCCTTGTCATTCTTCTTTAATTCACGAATTGCTTTTTCTAGTTCTTTCTTTTTTCCTGCAAATTCTCATAATGACTGATTCAGTTCTCAAATCTTTTCAGATAAAATAGTATGAACTTCATTCTTTCCATAATTTTTCAGGACATCCCCCAGCTCGACCGTTTCTTTCTTTTGATTTAAAATATTCTGAATTTCAGAAGTCTCATCTTTAATTTTCTTTATATCATCTTTTGTTCCATTAATCTTTCAATTAATCTCTACTAACTCCTTTTCTAAGTCAATTAACAATTCCTTTTCTCTATTTTCATCCATTGCTATTGAAAATCTTTCAGAGAACGAATTCTCATA
>CAZDFE010000049.1:0-7879 GCA_964504755.1 uncultured Candidatus Peribacteria bacterium | reverse complement strand
CGAGCATACGGGTGGCAACAAAGTCCTTGCGCCCGATGTTATATTCGAGCACGAGAGATGTTCATTCTTCATCTTGTTTCGTCGGATGAATGAGAATATCACCATAAAAATTTAAAAGTTCGTCATAGATAATTTCAATACAGCCAGACGTATCGGGAGAAAATAATTCCTTTCGAGTATATTCTTTTCGTACGCCACAGATTTCGACCGTATTTTCTCCAGCATTGAGCGTCATTCCACTGAGATACGTTTTGAAGGAAGCATAGAGTTCGTTAAATTCTTTTTTATTTTCGCTTGATTCGAGATAGGTCGTATTTTCTGGGTCATTTTTATCATATACATAGGTAATACCCATGAGACGATCACGATGCAGGTAGGGCGAGTAGTATGTTGGTCCTTTGGGAAGACTTGCGAGAATAGAAGCTCCCAGTGGTCCAACCTCTTTTGCACTTTTTCCGAAGTATGTTTTTGAGGCTTCTTCCACTCCATTCGCATTATATCCGTATGAAATAGCATTGAGATACATCTCCAGTATTTTTTCTTTCGAATATTGCTTATTGAGTTCATACGAGAGAATGGCTTCTTGTACTTTTCGTTTGAGTGAGTGTTCGTTTGTGAGGAGGGTATTTTTTATGAGTTGTTGAGAAATGGTAGAAGTTCCCTTAATGGTTTCACTCGATCCTATGATATACTTCATGCCCGCACGAATGAGTCCTTTAATATCAAATCCAGGGTTCGTAAAAAAGGTTTTATCCTCTGTACTCACGATTGCTTCGATAATCGCGGGTGAAATATTCTCGTACGAAATATATGTACGTTTTCCATCTTTAAAGAGGGTGTAGATCGGATTTTTATCCTTATCGTAGATGATCGTGCTTTCTCGAAAATAATCACCCTTGGCGAGTGATTCGATCGATGGCATGGATCGTAGGTAGAGTGCCCAAAAGGTAATAGCACCAAAAATTCCCAGAATTAAGAGGAGTCCGATTCCACGGAGTATGTTTTTTTGCGAGAAAAGTGTCCTTCCGAGTGAGGCTCCTGATCGAATAGAAGTGTGTTTATGGCGATTCATAGAGTGAAAATCAAGAATTACTGCGAGAAGTCTTCCCATTCTCCTGGGGCAACTTTAATATCAGGAGGATTGGTATGTGTTGCGGGTGCTCATGCTTCTGTTTGGGTGGTTGGACTCGGGGTGGATTTTATGGTGGATTTAGAGCTATTTGTAGTCGTTTTTTGGGAATTTACCTTCGTTCCACTGGATCATCGAATAACTCAGGAGAGGGATGTTTTTTCTCCAGAAACTGCAGGAATAACGGGGGTAGGAATATAGTAAGCTGGTTTCGCAAAACGAAAATATTCGGTCGCATCTTTTCCGAGTACAATTTCTATTTTTGGTCCATCATCGATCACGTATTCATTTCGGGATACAATGTTATAAGGAATGGCTTCTTCAATTTGCTTCAAGGCTTTGACGAGGTCTCATTCGGGCGAAATACCAACAGTAAGTGATTCATTCCAGTAGATGTTGATATGGCTGTGTTCGATGGATCCTGTGGTGGTGATAAGTGGGTCTTTCGTTGAGAGGGGGATTCCGAGTTTTGCAAGCGCCATTCCAACTTGATTTCCGTATCGTTTTTGATCCTTATCGGTTACGATGGTGGTTTGTGGAAGGCTTTTCGAAAGGGTGGGGAATGAGAAAATAATCTGTACAAACCGTCGGATATCATCGTAATAACTGAGTCGATTGGTGCGTGCATTTTCTGGAATGATGACCGATGCTCCTCCGAATAAGTCCCGGGAAGGAGTATACAGAAAGGCGCCGGGAATACATTTTTTGATACTGGAACAATCCTGACTGAGTGATGAAACAAAAATATTCGAAGATTCAATATTTCTCAATGAGAATGCGAGTTCTCCAATAGTCGCTAAGCTTAGATCCGTATCGAGGTGACTTACTACCGCGCTATAGAGTTCTGAGAGCTTGCTTGGATTGGTAAGATATCCCGTTGATACTGCCTTTTCTTTCATAGCCTTTATGAGGAGCTTCTGTCGTTCTGAACGACTAAAGTCACTCGTGGAATGTCGACTGCGTGCAAACTTGAGTGCCATATCGCCATCGAAGGTTTGGAGTCCTTTTCGGATCACGAGGGTCATATATCCCCAATTTTCTGTAGGATACTCTGGATCGATAATGTCTTGTTCTACATTCACTTCTACCCCCCCGAGAATATCGATAATTTGCTTAAATCCAGAAAAGTCGATAACGACATAATGATCGATCGGCTGACCGGTAATTTCTGATATTTTCGTAGCCAAGCGATTAATTCCTTCGCCATGAGACCTTCCGAGACTATAGAGGGCATTAATTTTTCCAGCTCCTTGTCCCGTTCCATATGCCACATAGAGGTCTCGTGGAATCGAGAGGAGGTGTATTTTCCCTTCTTTTTTATTCAGAGATGCGATCATTATGGAATCGGTCAATTCACCTCATTCGTGTCACTTTCCACCGATACCCGCGATGAGAATATTGGTAGTTCCTTCTTTTTTCTTGTCGAAAAACTCACTGGAAATAATCGGTGTGAAGGTTGGTGTCGAGTTAGGATTTCCTGAAGAGATCGAACGGAATAAAAAATTCCAAGCAAATACCCCTATAAACAGGAGACTGGCGCTCGTAATAATAATTCCGATAATAATTTTACTCATTCATTTTTTTTCAGAAGGAGCCGTGGGGGTTTCGGTATCCTTGAGAATTGGTACGGGGGAAGAGGGGAGTTTCTTGGTTTTAAATGCTGGCATGCGCCTGATTATAGAAAAAAAGGTCGTTTTTTCAAAAGAAAAATGGGTTTTTCACAAGTATTTAACATCTATTTTTTAACATCCTTTTTAGGATGCGATTTTCTCGTGAATGAATATGATTTCTCTGTTAAAAAGTTGTTGAAAAAATAACGTTTCTTTTTTGACAAAATCCGAAAAAAAACTACATTACATCTCGTTTTTTGTCTTCTTCATTTCGTGAGCGAACTTCATACATCTGTACTCCTTTCCGAGGTAGAAAATGCATTTTGCACTATGTCACATCATCACATTGTTGTTGATGCGACGCTTGGACTCTGAGGGCATAGCCGAATGATGCGCTCTCATATGGATATTACAGAAGTATTGCTCGGGCTCGATCGTGACCGTGAAAATCTCGAACGTGCACGAGTAGAACTAGCCCCCCTTTGAGGGGATACGCGTTATGTCCATGCGAGTTTCGAAGATATTGCGGAAGTATGTGTATGAGAGGGGATTGATGCCATTGATTTTATTCTCTATGATCTTGGTGTCAGTAGTGTTCATTTCGATGAAGCGGATCGTGGCTTTTCTTTTCGTTTTGATGCTCCTCTCGATATGCGATTCGATCGTACGAATGGGAAAACCGCAGCGGATTTGATTGCTATACTTGATGCTCCTGCGCTCGCTCGAATTATGAGTGAATACGGAGAAGAAAAACGTTCTTGGCCCATCGCACAAGCCGTTGTTCGAGCTCGTGAGTCAGCCCCAATTCTTACCACGCACGATCTCCTTCGGTGTATCGAAAGTGCGAGTTATGATAAAAAATCGCCACTTCGCGTCTTTCAGGGATTAAGAATCGCTCTCAATGATGAATTCGGTCACATCGAACGTTCACTAAAACGGGCGATAGAACTACTCTCAGTGGGATGAAGAATCGCTGTCATCACCTTTCATTCACTCGAAGATCGTCTCGTAAAAAATATCTTTGCTCCCTATCTCGAAGATGAAATCAATGATATTACGGGGCAAATATCTGTTCCTGCACGATTCCGTAAGTACAGTAAAAAACCGATTATTCCTACTCCCGAAGAAATAGAGTCAAATCCGAGAAGTCGCAGTGCCAAGCTTCGAATTATCGAACGAGTTTCCTAATCTTTCTTATTTTCTCGTATGAATGCGAATGTTCTCGTAGCGAAAAAATGACATATTCCTTTTTTTTCAGAAAGAAAGGCAGCCCGAGAGAATTATAGACTTACGTTTACGCAGACGTACATTCTTGCGATTATTATGATCGCACTATTGGGAGTGTATTATGTCTGGATTTTGAATGAAAATGCAACAAAATGATACAATATCCGTACACTCCAGTCCAAAAATCGAGAACTCTCATTCCAAGAAAATCTCCTCGATATCCGTATCGCTGAAGGGCAGGCGGTAAGTGTGATTCTCACGGCCCCTATCGTGAGTATGATGCAAAATGTTGAGGCTCCCACTTTTTTGGTAACAAAAGATGCTGAAATTGGAGCGGAATAATACTGTAAATTATATTTTCCATGCCAGAGCCACTGAAACGACTTATTGATATCATTCATTTCCTTCCTGGAATTGGCGAGAAAACAGCAGCAAAGCTCGCATTTTTTATCATGAAAGCACATCCTGCCTTCGTAAAGAACTTTGCTCGAGCACTTCTCGATATCCACGAGAAAGTAATAGAATGTCCTATTTGTCACGGAATGATGAATTCTGATGAGCTCATGTGTAGTATCTGTCGAGATGAGCGCCGAGATCGTCAGAGTATCTGTCTCGTGGAGGATTATCTCGATATGCTCTCGATCGAACGAACAGGAGTGTATCGTGGGCTCTATCACGTTCTCGGGGGAGTGGTTTCTCCGATTCAGGGAACCATGCCCGATAAACTGAACTTCAAATCACTCTTTACTCGCGTGAGTGAGCATACTGAGATTACGGAAGTGATTCTCGCCATGAATCCAAATATCGAAGGAGAGGCAACCGCACTCTATACGATCGAACATATGCCACGCAGTATTACGATTACACGCCTTTCGAAGTGACTTCCTCATGCGGGAAGTATCGAATATGCGGATGAAATTACGCTTCTGAGTGCATTTCGGGGACGGGGATAGGGGTATAATGCCCTTGGTTGATTGAATAGATTTTGGAAAATATATTGACGAGGAATGATTTATGGTCTTCTATATTAGTACCGACTCCTTCTAATCTTTCGAATTCTGTTTCGAGGGTTGTATATATTTGTGCATAGTAACTCTGTTTTACACAGAGTTTTAACTGATCCATGGCATAAGTTATCATCCACTTATATGCATCTATGATGGATAACCGATGATAATGCAATTTGACCGTATCAATAACCATTCTTAAAGCTGTATCATTGAGAGT
Organism: uncultured Candidatus Peribacteria bacterium; assembly: GCA_964504755.1. Taxonomy (GTDB): domain Bacteria; phylum Patescibacteriota; class Gracilibacteria; order BD1-5; family UBA2023; genus CAZDFE01. The sequence continues at coordinate 2,686 of CAZDFE010000049.1, read as the reverse complement.
AGGATGTCATATTATTAATCACTTTTCATGTCTAAGTTCCTCCTTTAGCTTGCTTTCTAACTCTTCTGATATGATTTCATTTCCAAAAGTTTCTTTGAGGCAGTCACAGATATATTGGTTTCTATCTGTTATTTCCCATCAATCGATGCTTTCGCTATGTAAAAATATAGCATACACGAGGAAGTGTGAGGATATAGCCAACGGATGTTGAACTAAAAATTCCTCTGATTCATTGATAGCATGTATCTCAGTACCATGACCATACTCTGTTCTATTTGAAGGCCTATAGTCAGCTGTAACCGATAACGCTTCGTCTCGAATTATGGACATTCATGATTCGAGTAATCTTCGAGAAAACTCCATATCTTCTCCAGTTCATGCGTTCAAGGGAAATTGCAATATTTCCCCTTGCTGATTCTGAGTATCGTATACATGGGCACGAACAATTGTATTTGAGCCTGGCATGAGAGACAGTTTTTCTTTATTTTCTCTTTTCTGGGAAGGAGCGAATTGATATATGAAGGTTTTATGAAAAATGTGGCAAAGTTGTTCAAATTGATAGTATTGTTTGGTTCGTTCTGAGGCATCTTCTGGTAGATCAACTCTAAACCCTCCCGTCATTCAGAAAATTTCCGTATGCTTGTTAAATGCTTGTATAATGGATTGAAAGTATTCTGGATTTGTTGGGAAAGTATCGGCATCAGTGCTAATGAGAATGCCTTTTTCATGAAGATGAGCTTTGAGCCATGAAAAACCAATATGCCTAACATCTCCAATAGTATTATTATGTTGATAGCGTTCCTGTATCACAATAGTTACCCTTTCTCTTAATGTATTCATAAGGGACTTGAGATGTATTAATAGACATTTTTCATTATCATGAAGATTTCTCCAAATTTCCGCTTCTGTATTTATTCATAAATCTTTCGCAGTACTCATTATATAATTATCCTCATGGCTTCATTTATGGTATTTTGCTATTTTCAATATTTGACGTACTAAGTATTTTCCTAGGTTCATTATATTAACGAGTCTTCGTATATCATTTGTTTCTGATTTTGTACTAATTCCGAGTAATTGCATGAGTTCCAAAGTATGTCTATTTTCGGGAATTTCTGGAGTCGGTCCATTTACTAAGATTAAAATTAAAATCCTATACTGCTCTTCTAGGACTTCTGCTGATTTGAGCCAGTGCCATAAGGAGTAGAAAGGCCCGTCTCATTCATTATATGCAGGAATGAGCATGCCTAAATCGACACCATCCTGTTGTATATGTTTATTCGATGAATTCATTATATGATATATATTATATATTATGAATAAGTCAAATATTTCCCAAAATCAAAAATCCCTCTATTTCTAGAGAGATTTTCTTGAGATTTCAGAAATTAGATGTTGCTTACATCGAGCTTGATACCAGGCCCCATGGCATTACATACGAAAACCGTATTAATAAATGCAGCACCTCCCTTGAGTCCCGCAGGACGAGAAGCCTTCATTGTTTTTACGAAGAAGGCAATATTTTCCTTGAGTTTCGCATTTCCGAATGAGAGTTTTCCCACGAGAGAGTGGATATTTCCTTGTTTGTCATTTTTGAATTCGAATCGTCCAGCCATAAGTTCCTTCACGATCGCTTCGAGATTTTCTCCAACGGTTCCAGCCTTTGGATTTGGCATGAGACCCTTTGGCCCGAGAACTTTCGCTACCTTACCCATTTTTTTCATCATTCCAGGAGTGGCAATTGCGATATCGAAATCGATTTTCCCCTGAAGCACAGCATCGATGAGGTCATCACCACCAGCAACGGTAACACCAGCTGCCTTGAGTTCTGCTTCATTTCCGATATCAGTGAAGGCACCAATTCGTTTGGTTTTACCAGTTCCGTGAGGAAGAGAGAGTGTCGAACGGATGATCTGATCTGCCTGACGTGGATCAATACCGAGATTGAAGTGGATTTCGATACTTGGATCGAATTTCACTGTATTCGTACGTTCGAGGAGTTCTACTGCCTCATCGAGGGTGTAAGCTCGATCTTTTTCGATCAGAGCGACTGCCTGATTGTACTTTTTTCCGTGTTTTACGGCCATAATATAAAAAGAAAAGAAATAATGGTCCAATCGTTTCGAAAATTACTCTCAGAAACTCCCATTGTGGTATTTTTTGGACTGGCTCAGTATATGATTTTTTTGCAAAATGCAAATTTTTGTATACGCTGAATGTTACTATGAACCGCATACTCCATATCCATTCCCGCCAGATTCATACATTGTCAGATATATATGATCTCATTGAGAAACATCTAGAGGGGCGTTGCTCGTATTTTGGACGAAATCTGGACGCGCTCTATGATATTCTCTCAGATGGTTTTTTTGATACCGTTCTGATCCATGAGAAGCATATATTGAGGCAACAGCTAACCCATGAAGGTGAAGAAATGTCTGAATACTATAAGCTTCTCGACGTCTTGACGGATGCTGATGGAATTGATATTGTTTTTCAGGATGACTAAAGGGAATTTCCCGAAGTAGTACTTCCAGTTTGATTTTTGTTCTCTTGCTTTTCTCTCTCGACCAGCTCTCGAAAGAAGCTAGCCGGTGTATCATGATTGATACGAGTGCGATTGATATTATAGAAATTGGTACTTCCAGGAATGAGATCATCGATGCCAAAATGTGTGGTCCACGCG
>CAZDFE010000048.1:0-7884 GCA_964504755.1 uncultured Candidatus Peribacteria bacterium | reverse complement strand
ATATAAGCATCGCCCTGGTGTGAATGGTTTTTCCCAAAAAAGTGATACCCTTCCGAATCCTATCGAGAATATACTTGATATCGGAATTGATGGTGGATTCTATATTCTCAGTAGAGATGGAAAAGTTCATCGCATCCTCCCAAATAAAGCACCATCTACCATGATCTTAAATAAGATTCCAGGAGAGTACGCACTCCAATGAGATGGTCCTACTGACATAGTGGTACGATCGAATTTGAAGTATATCTATATTCTCAATGGAAATAAAATTTGGATATTTGAACCTGATTCGAAAAAATTCTCAGATGTACGTTCATGGACCTATATTGCACAATTTGAGATTGATACTGAGGAAGAAATCAGAAGTATCAATGCACCAAGAGATGGGCTACTCTATATCGTTACAAATCTTTGAGTCTATGAAACTCCTTTTGAAATGGTAGACAAAAATATTATCTTACGATAACTTCCTGCTTGTGTTTCGTACCCATGCCATTATTCTCAGCACGAAGAAAATCAGAGATCAATTCACAAGAGTCGTTCTTTTTACAAAAGAGTATTGAAAAATTAATTCTTGGCATAAGAAAGGAGTCCTTCCCGACATTACCAGTCTTTGCGAGATACAGATCGAACGAGAAAATGGATTTAATATAATAAAAAATGTAGAAAAAATACAGTGTATCAGTGATTTTAATATTTCTACCTATACCGATATTCATGAATTCTTAGAAATATTACACATCCTATCCTTACTCCTACCGGATAGCAGCGAACATCAAAGTATGTTTTATTACATAAAAGAACTCCTGACTCTTGATTTCATAGAGACAAAACCGAGTGAATTCTACACTATGATACAGGCACGCATACTGAAGAAATTAGGATATTTAGATCGTTCTCGATTCGAAGAAACTCCACTCCATCGATACATCTATGATCATCTCGAAAGAGTTTCTATTATAGCGATGAGTCACTCTAAGCCGATACCGGAATCCATCATTACCAGCATCCGAATATCTATCCTCGAATCACAGCATCGAATCTCCTATCATCCATAAATCCTACTTTTCATACTATGATCCTCTCTTTCTTACTCTACTATTCCATACTTTTCATACTATGAGCCATATTTGGTAGTTTTTCGACAGTACTTATATCCCGATGGCATACGAAAGAATGAGGCATACTACTTGGAAGAAGTCATTGTCCCCACTGCTGACATACCCTTAGAGCAGAAGAATTGATTCCTATAGGATCATTTTTATGGCAAAATGGAAAATGTAAGAACTGTAAAACTCGTATCCCCTTTTTCTATCCTTTGGCAGAACTCCTTCTCGGAATTATTTTTATGCTGATGGGGTATACTATTCTTGAGCTTTGAATATTCCCTATTGGATGAGAACTTCTATTTCTACTCATGCTCGGATTTATCACTGGAGTGTATATCCTATATGATATACGATATATGGAGATACCCGATCAGATCATGATTCCATGAATACTTCTCCTATCAGGAGTACTTATTGGTTCGATTTTTATACCAAATCTCGAATGACTATTTTTTGACCGAGATACCTATCTCGACATAGAAACACTCGTACAGGACCATTTCTTCTGAGCCTGGGTACTCTATAGCTTTCTCTATTTACAAATATTTATTCCTGGAACGATGCACTGCCTGAGAAATAGATACTGGAAACAATGGTTCGAGCTGAGCATCGGATACATTACTTTTCCAGTTATGATGATCGTTTACTTTTTCGTACCAAGACTTTTTGCAAACTCAGAAAATACCGAAGAAATTCCTTCTTGGATCGGATGAGGTGATCTCCGAATAGCACTTTTTATAGGATTGTCACTCGGAACCATTCATGGAATCGCAAGTTTCTTTTTTGCATACATTGTTGGAAGCATCATCGGAATACTCCTCATCCTCCGTGACAAAAATCGGAAACGAGAGATTCCATTTGGACCATTTTTGGGAATGGGATGGATTTTTGCAATCGTATTCCATCGTGAAATTTTAGAATATATTTCTATTATTTTAAATATATAGTCAATCTCTTTTTAGAAAGAGTCCTACTTTCGTCTCGACAGAGCCATGAAGAATTATATACTATGAAGTACTATTTTCATATCAATACCTTTTATGGACGAGCAAAAAATAAAAGCCCTTCGTGATCTTATTCATTCGGCGCAGAATTCTATTAATTCTGCAAAAAAAATTCTCTCTTCCATTCTAAGTGAAGATGGAGAAGATACTCTCGATCTTGATACAACTGGACTCAGCACGTATTCATCTGGTTCCGATAAGATCGTAGAGTGAGTATTTACTGGAGAATCCATGCTCGGTTCCGATGGGAATATATATCCTGTTCCACAAAATTATGCCTCTAAATCCCTACTCGTACAGGGAAGTAAGCTCAAGGCAATTATTAATCCCGTAGGAAAAATTGTCTATAAAATCATAGGCGAAATACCCTATGAAACAAAAGTGGGGATCATTACGAAAAACGGGGAAAAGTATGAAATTGCAACCGAAGATACTACCTATCATGTACTGCTCGCGGCGATTACATTCCATAAATGTTCTGTAGGAGATACTGTCAGCCTCCGAATTCCCGAAGGAAAAGATGCGACGTATGCCGTTATTGAATCTGTTATCCCTAAAAATTAACCCTATGCGAAATGCGTATTCGAGAACTCCTGTTTCTCGATCACATCATACCTCCTTGCCATGGAAATGGATTGGCGTCATTGGTATCATTCTATTTATATTTTGGTTCTCGAGTCACTTTGGAAAAGATACTTCCGATGGCTCAAGTGAGAATACTCTTTTGAGTGTTTCACTCTGAACTGGAAGTGAAGTGTATCTCATAGAATCCAAAGGAATAAAGAAGCAAATGGATTCGGATTTTAGCCTATCCGATGAGACCTCTACTGTCTCCATAGTAAATGGTTCTGTAGAAATAAACAATCCATTATTTTCTGGCTATGCTGATCGTGCAACCGAAATCGGCTATCGAAAAAATTCACCAAAAGATACCCTCGATATCCTACGATGAAGAATTTGGATGGAAGCACAATGAGACATAAAAGTTCACTTGAAAAATTTTGACCTCTCACTAAAAAAGGAGGACGTTGTCTTTGTTGAGCAAAATCAAGTATATAGCACCCTCTATGTATTTCGATGAAATATTGCACTTCAAGCAAATACTCTCAATTATACACTGAGTGCTGGGAAGCGAATCATGGTAGCACACTCAGATATCCTAAATCCAAATCTCTCACTCGAAAGCCTCTCTGGACCAATCGATGATGCAATTAAACAGAATCCATTTTACATTGCTAGAAATGGGGAAATCCTTCTTGGCAGTATTATGACAGGAAGTGGATGAGGCATACTGAGTGGTTCAAGTATTTCTGGAAATCTTATCGGAACAGGACTCATACAACAAAAAAATGCATCCTATATACAACTAACCAGTCCTGAGGATGGAAGTCAGGTTACCACGGCTACCATAAAGATAACAGGAAAACTCTTTTCCAATGAGGTAAAAAAGGTAACTATAAATGAGGTTCCAAGTACTATTAGTCCTGTTGATATGACTTTCCAGGCTTCATTCACTCCAACAGAACTTGTTACCAATCTCGTCTATAAAGCATATAATAGTGCTGACGTACTTCTCGAAAGAGGTGTTGTAACAATATCCACAAAGAATGCAAAAAGTGGTACTGATAAACTTTCGCCAAATACATTTCCTATCAATGATCGTGATTACAAGATCACGAGTCCGAGTGAAAATCCATACAAAACCACTGATTCTAGTGTGACTGTACGATGAGTCGTTCCGAAAGATACGGTAAAATTTATTATGGTAAATAAATTTCGATTGAAGCAATATAAATCCTACAGTACGAACTGGCAGTACTTCGCAAATATGAGCTATGATACCATGAAAGATGGTATCAATCTCTATGAGATAGAGTTCTATGGAGCTAACGATGAACTCCTGTCAACACAACTATTTACGATAGTAAAGGAGACACGATCATCTTCTACTATTTCTGGTGAATCACGATAATTACTTATGTTCTTTATTTCTTCTTCATTCACAAAAAAGGGGGCTACCATGATAGAACTCATGATTGTTCTTGCGATCATGGGACTCGGGATTGCCGGAATGGCCGGAACCGTGGTATGAGGGATATATTTTTCAAACAGTACAGAAAAAAACATAAAGGCCATCGGTATTGCTCGTGAATGACTCGAATGAGTCATGAATATCCGAGATACCAATTGGTTGCGCTTTTCGAGTGATAAAGTCAATTGTTGGAAAGTAGATAAGTACAATGGAAACTGTATCGGAAATACATTGCCACCAGTTATCAATGATGGTACCTATACGCTCTATAGTCAGAATGGAGTATGGTTTCTCTCTGGAGTACCAAATATAAATTATAATACGAACTGGACAAGCTATGCAAATGCATATCGAGTTGGACTCGACGCAAACCAACTCCCAACACAAACAGGAGTCATCACTACCACACTCTGTAATAATCAAAATACCATTTCTTGTCTCACGCCATTTACTCGCCAAATCATCATTACTTCCAATGGGACTGATGAAATATCCGTTGATAGCATTGTTCGTTGGCGGCAGAGTAATAGTCTTGGAGTAGGTGGATCTGGTGGGGTTCGTAATGTGACAATTCGTACCATTCTCACGAACTGGAAATCAAAATTCTAAAATTTGCCAGAGAAAATATATTATGATAGACTAGAGTGGAATACAAAAACATATATTCCACTTTTTTATGCCATCTTTCCAATCTCTCCTCCCAAAATCTGTAATTATTCTCTGGATATGTAACTGCCTCCTGGGTATTACCATCGCCGTTAAGCAAATCTGGATTCCCTATATGAATGCAGAAAATACAGCATATAGTAACATACTATCCGATCCATTCGATGGTACTACTATGCCGATCGCCTATATTCCCGATTGGACCAAAACTGAGAATCAAGATAAATCAAAACGCTTTGAAGATATTGCCATTAGTGAATACCTTCCCATCCCCCTCTATGATGCCCTGAGCCTGGGGGATACTACTCTGAATTCAAAATCATCTACGATACTCCACTATACCTATATTACCCCCTATATGGGGAACTACCTCCATGATTATAAGGAATACGTATGAGGGCACCTTGGGGTAGATATTCGCGCACCCATAGGAACCCCAGTACTTAGCATTGCGAATGGTGTGATCGTTCGGGCCAATGAAGCTGATGGTACTGGAAATAAATACATCGTAGTTCGGCATGATCAAGTCAATTTTAATGGTAAAAAAACGTCAATTTACTCATGATACCTTCATCTTTCGGAGATTCTCGTGAGTGAGGGAACAAAAGTGAAAAAGGGAGAAATGATCGGTCGAGTCGGCATGACGGGTATTGCCACTACACCCCATCTTCATCTCCAGATTGACACGAATGATTCCCCATTCCATCCCTATTGGCATTTTAGTAGTAGTGAGGCAAAAAATGCAGGACTTTGATTTTTTGATGCCATCAATACGGGTCTCAATAAAAATCTTGCAGAGCGCTACACTATACATCCCATGAACTTTATTAATCAGTTTCTCTGAGGTTCTCAGGAAAGTTTCTCGAGTGCTCCTGAGATTCCGAAAAATACCCCTATACAAACAGGAGATACAAGCCCCTCACAAACTCTTATAGCCTCCTACATTCCGAGCGAAGAAAAAACATGCACTCGCAAACGATATAGTGATGTAGCAGAGAAAAGTACTCTTGGCGCCATGCTCTATCCACTGATCGACAAAAAATGTTTATTTCAGGACGTATGAAATACTCTCAGACCCAAAGAAACTATCACGAAACAGGAAGCTATTCGAACCATTCTCGATTATTATGAGAAAATTCCAAGTAATGGAACGAGTCCATTTCTCGATATCCCGATCGGTGACTCCTTTCAGTGATATGCGCTTACCGCTTCTCGATTTGGCATACTCGAAGGAAATTATGCATACAGCAACAAGATAATTACCAAGGAAGAATTCGTTGATATCCTCATGAAAGTAGGAAGACCCGGGAAGAACCCATCGGGCATTCAGATATATAGTGACGTTACGAGTATGAACCCATATTACGAAAGTGTCCAAGATTATGGATTTCTCACACGTGCTCGTTGAGGAAAATTCTGAGCCAATACAATTCTTACTCGATCGACCATGATTCAGATTCTCGCTTCTCTTTCGAAGAAAAAGTAGATTTTTTGGCCGAGTTCGATACAATTCCGGAACCTATAATACACCCCATTATGTCTCCTCAAAAAATAACCTTTTTCGTATTTTCTGGAATTGCACTCCTCTGACTCATATATGGCGCATGGATACTCTCTCAAAAAACAGAAAAACAAAGTTCCACAAAAGAAAGCCTCACGATCTGGGTCACTGAAGGAACGACAGATCAATATACACCCCTGATCGAAGGGTTTAAGAAAACAAAACCTGAGTATACGAGTGCTAATATTGAGATTCGTGTCTTCCCTGAATATACACAATATCAAAAAATACTACTCAATACCCTCGCGGATGGAAAGGGGCCAGATATTTTTATGGTTGATGCTGGCGGTGATACGATACTCGCAGATAAAGTAGAACCCATTCCGAGTACCGTGCTCGATATCAGCACCTTCGAGAAAGAATTTGAATCTATTTTTCTCCCCCTCCTTTCTTCCACTGGAAGTAAGGATGAAGAAATTTCATATCTCAAATGAGTTCCTCTCGGGTATGAAACGATGGGGATGTTTTATAATAAATCCCTCCTTCGTTCGATTCCAACGACCTGGAACGATATCCTCGCGATGTATGCTGATAGCACTGTTCCATCAGTCATTCCGACAAACATAGGACTCTCCAGTCGCTATACACCGATGAACATCGATATTCTATGAGCGTTTCTGGCAGAAGATGAAGTATACTCATATGAGTCGATCGGAAAAAATGGGGGAAATGCCATCAAAAAGTATGCTACCTATGCGAACATGACCACTACCCAAGGCAGTCCATCCGAAAGTGATGAACTCATATCGAACATAGGTACAAGTCTAATGCAAAAGAAAGGTCTTATGAATGCAAGTACTCCATGACTCACGACCGTAGATTTATTCATGCGGGGTGATATTGCGATTATTTTTGGATATCCGAGCCTAATCCATACGATCGAACATGCGAAAAAACGAGCGGGAAGCAATGCAGTGGATGCACTGATCCTTACAGAAAAACTCCCTCAAAATTCTCTCGGAAAGACCAGAAATTATACCGCAAAATACTCCTATCTTGGACTTTCTCGCCAAACAAAGAATCAATACCTCGGAGTAGCTTTCCTCCAGTATCTTCTATCCGATGAAGCTCAATCCAAATATATCAGAGAATTTCCAACAAAAATACCAGCAAAACCATCACTTTATAAAAATCTCGAGAATGTTAGTATCTCGAAAGTATTTGGAAGAGCAAAAATTGGAGCATTTATCCCAGAAACAGGGAGTTCTCTTCGGGTCTTCGATTTCGGAATCCGAGATGAGTTTCAGAAAATATTCGATGAATATATTGACAGAACTTGAGAGATAGATATAAGTAATTTATCAAACCTTCTCTCGAGCCAGATTCAATGCTCTCTCGAGAGCTTATCGTCAGGAAAGGTAGACTCCAGCTGTGATCCTACTCGATAAGAATCAATTGTTGCATATTCCGCCCGAATATGCTACTCTATACCCATATTTTCTCCCATTTTATGAAACTTGCTCTTCGACTTATTCTTCTCACGGGTATTTCCCTTCTTGGTTGGCTTCATTT
>CAZDFE010000047.1:0-7894 GCA_964504755.1 uncultured Candidatus Peribacteria bacterium | reverse complement strand
GTTCCACCTGGGGCAACCATAGAATCTATCTATGATATCTGTCGATCTTGCTATACAGGACCAAAGTCTCAGATTGATACCAAAAGACGTATCAATGGACATCTGGCAAATGATGCCTATCGAGAATGAGTATCACGTCGCTGGATGAATACCAAGGAATGGAAGGATATGATACGGGAATATAAGAAAAATATATCAAAATTCCCTCAAAATAGTGATATCGTCTCGGCTATGGATAGTATTCTAAATAAAGATGGATGAGCTACCGTTGCAAACGTACAAAAACTTCAGCATTGTATCAAAATGCTTGATACCCATAAAAACTCTTCAGATTCAAAAGAATCACAAGATGGAATGCTTGGCCCAATAACTACAAAAGCTCTGCTAGAATGGATCAACGATTGCAAAAAGAAAGAATAAAAATAGTTATCCTAATAAATCCCCTACTTCACCAGAAGTCCTGGGGATTTTTTTTGGAGAAGATGTATACTAATATAACCAATCAAAATGGTATATACCTGTTTTTCAGTGAGTCATTCCCCATATTTCTCATATCCACTCTGTGTATCTCCACGATTATAGTAGCGCACCGCCCGGAGTTCACGGCGAAATACAGGATTTTTTTGTAGGATTTTGAGAAATTCTCGAAAAGATTGTATATTAAACTCAGGAATGGATTCATTTGGGAGGAGATATGACTGTATCTGAGTTTGGAAATAGCCGAAAAATATTCGAGATTCGAGTGATTCAGTATCTTCCACGAATGTCATATTATCATCAAATGCCTTGAGTGATCCACGCAACCATTGTCGAAACATCGATGAAGGGATCCAGTCTATAGAAACCTTTGGACGCACAGAAAAAGTATCGGATAAGATATCTTTATAGACCAGTAAGAGTGCGAGTTGTAACTTCGTATTTGTCCTGATTTTTTCACGATCTCATTGCATGAGTATCTCTACGGATTCTGGTGAAACTCATAATTGCTTCATTCGAGTACGATACAGGTTTGGCTGATTTTTCATATCCTGAAATACAGCATCGGTGAGTTGCCCCAGGCCTTCCGCAACTGGACTTTTTGCTTCTGAATTCCATTTTGATTCCACTCGGATCATGACATCAGAAAGAGTACTTGCTATAATATTAGTCTTGAGTCCGTCAAGTTTTGCTTCTCACTCGGCAATATACCGAATATTCTCAGATGTTCGTGCTGGAAATTTTCATATATCTCACATACATTTCGAATAAATAACTAATATATAACACTTACTATATTTCTCCCCCCTTCGAACACCCGATTTTCGAGAATATTCCACCCAGTTTCTAAGAAGAGTTCATCGAGTTCATCGAGAGAGAATCCATGATAATATCGAGAATACTCTCCGATCTTGATATCATAGTCACCGTTTCCACGGTGGCTTTTTTCGTAGCGAACCTGTTCTCGCAGATTCCAGTTCGTCATATACACCCGACCTCACTGAGATAGACATTTCCTCAGATCATGGAGTACCTGGACTCTCATGGCACGACTTTCGAGATGATGAAACGAAGCTAAGAGAAGAATGGCATCATATTTTTGGATTTCTGATTGTTCCTGAATAATAGACTCCAGATGCAACATATCGCATACTCGAAATAGGTATTCAGGATGGAGTTTTTTTGCCTCTTCGATCATACCTTTCGAGCTGTCAATCCCTAGATACTGCGTCGGCATGAATCCATGGCTTCTCGCTTCCTCGAGAAACCGACCATTCCCACATCCGACATCAAGCACACTCCTATACCCATGCTTCTGCATATCCGCGATAATATAATCGAGTTCTGGCCAGGGATGATTTTTCCGACTCTTCGAGAATGTTTGAGCAAACTGATCGTATGACATATGTATTTTATTCAAAAAGGGAGCTCCATCATCGAATCAAAAATCTTCGAAATGATACCATAAAAAAGAAGGCAAGATTAGCAAAAAAGAGATAAGACCAAAAGATCATATTCTCTCCTTTTTCAAAATTTGAAAGAGAAAATAGTGTAAAAATTTGCCCAATAGCACTCATAAAGTATATAAAAATACTTTCTGTCCACGGAGTGAGCCACCCCTTCTTAAAGGTGGGAAGAAAAGCGATAAAATCCACGCAAGCGGTCAGAATAACCGTGTGAAGATTATTTTTTGATAGCAACCAATATATCAACAGAAAAATGGACAGAGAAAAACACAGGTAATCAAACCAATTCAAGGAAAGTTTTCGAATTGCACGTAGACCAAAAACAGTAGCAAATACCAGAGAACCGAGCATAAGTCCATTTGGAATGAGTGCATACCATTCATGATTTCACCATAAAACGACGAAATTAATTCACACCAGTATGCACCAAGCAATATAAGTAAACGCATGAGGTATAGTTCTCCCTGAAGCAATATCTCTCCAAAATGGAATAGCTCAAACGAGATAAATACTCGCACTTATGATAGAATATACCATTTCTTTCTCCATGTACTATCGTTTTGGAAATATCTTTTCGAGCACTTTTTCATTTTTTCTCCAGTTCTTATGGACCTTGACGCGAAGAGCGAGAAATACTTTCATTCCGAAAATATTTTCGAGTACGAGTCGAGCTTCGGTTCCGATGCGTTGTATTTTTTTTCCTCATTTCCCGATCACGATGATCTTCTGAGAATCGGACTCTACATTGATATAGACTTGTGTTTTCAGGAGGGATTCACCCTTTTCGATGGAGCCAATTTCGACATACGATGCATAGGGAATCTCATCCCCGAGCTCACGAAACAGTACTTCTCGAACGATCTCACTGATCCGCAGATCCATCGGCTGATCCGTATAGTAGTCAGACTCATAGAGATACGGACCTTCTGGAAGAAGTGTTGTAATTTTGGTAATCAATTCTTCGAATCCGATCCGAGCGACCGAATCAATCCGAAGATCAATGTCTTTCTGAAGGTAGCCTTTCGGAAGGTCTTGCTTTGTTTCGATTCGTAGTACTGGCTTAGGAACTGAGGCAAGCACAGTATCGATGCGACGATCCTCATCCCCATAGGGGCGGGTAGGATCGAGCAGGCGTACCACCACATCCGCTTCACGCAGAGAAGCAAATGCCTCATTATTGATCCGATGATTCATGGATTCTTCGGACTCATGGATGCCAGGGGTATCGAGAAATACGATCTGCACCCCCTTTTCTTCATCGGTAAAAATCCCAGGAATACTTCTCTGCGTCGTCTGAGGACGATGAGAAATGGCACTGACTTTCTCGCCAATGAGCGCATTCAGAAGGGTGGATTTTCCCGCATTCGGTCGACCGATCAGAGCAACGTATCAAACTTTTGGCATGTATATAAAAGTAAAATTATAGTCTTCTTCCTATTCTTCCAAGTGTTATTTGAAATACACTTTCACGAACTTCTGCTGTTATTTTTCAAAATTTTCCAGCTCAAAGCATTTTTTCCAAAACACGTGTTTCCCCACCTCTCTCATGAAAAATTCTCCATAAAGTACCTTCAAAAACATCCACAATACATCATTCTCGGTCATAAACAATTCGTCATCGAACGAGTCATTTTCGGAATTTATAGGACTGATTCCATGATGCGAGAGAAAAATATTTTAGCCAATCAGAGATATCTCATGCATTATTCATCATATGTATAAATTAACTTTTTCTTTTCTTCCATTCCGCCACCTTTTTTCGCAGTATTTCACTCGATTTTACGGGATTCTGATAGGTCTGAACATCGTTCTGAAATACGACCGTAGGCCCTTCTTTACATCGCCCCTGACAGAGACAGGTTTCGATCACGACGTCCGATCCATACCCATAGAAATCCACATCGGCGCGAAGGCGCTTTTCGATATAGGGAGAGTGCCGATCACTGCAGGCACGACCAGTACAGACTTTGACAACGAGTTCAGACATAGATTATGGTATGAGGAGGGTTTGGAGGATACTTTGGACGAATGGTTCACTTTCTGGAGTCATGACTTCGACATGGCGACGTATCTCGGATTCGAGGAGCATGCCTTCGGCAGTTTTCGCATCGATCCCATGACTCTGGAGGTAGAAAAGCGTTTCTCCAGATATTCGATGGATCCGACAGCTATGCCCTCATTCGATGCTATCGGTTGCCACTTCGAGGACGGGCATACCACGAACCTTCGCAGATTCGGCGAGGAGGATATTCGTCTGATCGACCCGAAGATAGATATCCTGAGAACCTGGACTGACTTGACCCACCCCACTGATACTGAGTTCTGCATGCGACCGAGCCAAAGCGAGCAAGGAAAGATTCGCTTGAATCCCTGTTCCATCGACTTTTACGATCATTTTTGATTCTATATTTGTCCGAAAAAATATTCCTGCACCCTGAAATGAACAACCTTCAGAAAGAAGGAACATCCGAGCAAAGATACCATCTTCCTTGGGCAAAAACAGATAGCAAACTCGGACATTCCCTGTAATTCGGATCGTAACATCCGAAATCGTTCCATCATCCAGAAGACAAGTATCAGTCGTAATGTTTTCTTCGATTGTATGTATATTTCGGTATTCCATAAGGCCCTAGTATAGGGAAAGGATTCGAAAGAACAAATCGTTTTTCGAAAGAAATATGCTTGCGATTTTCTTGTATTTTAGAGGAAAATCGAGTATGATGCCACCATGTGAACCACCATCCGAGACATCATTACCTATGAGGTCAGTGTCGATCGTGCAAATGAGAAATGAGTATTCATCGCCCGTGAGATGCTTTCTACCCTGCATGATGCCCTCACGCATGAAGCCCCTTGGTGGAAATTCTGGAAAAAAAGAGAACACCCTTTTTTTCGATTCGAAATGATTGCCACAGGAGGACGTATTCGATTTTTCTTCTCGACCCCGAGTCCCTATGCTTCTTTTTTGAACTCACAACTCTATGCTCATTACAGTGATATCGAGCTCGTAGAATCAAAAAATATTATTCCCCCGAGCACAAAGCTCGTTACCCGAGAAGCGAAGCTCGATCATATGGGACTAGACACCCTGAAACTCTATGTGAATATGAAGGACCGTACCGAGAAGGATTCGATCGACCCACTTTCGAGCCTCACCAGTGCCCTTACGAAGCTGAGGAAAGAAGATATTGGTGCATTTATTATCGACTTCGCTCCGCTCCACGATCATATCTGGCGCACCGAAGAGAAGAAAACCCTCCTCTCGACCCATTTTTTGCCGAGCTTCCTGAAGTCAAAACTCCTCCATATCTATGATTATATTGCGTGGATATTTTTCCCCGTTTCCCTCATTTCGAAATTATTTCACTTCCTTGTGCCGAATTCCTGAGAGGAGCATGGAGAAAAAAAACACGATGAACATGGCGGAAAAATAGAAAAAGAATCAAAAACAGATGCTTATGGCTACTCAGTACGCATTACCGTAGCAAAAAATGAATCCGAGACTATCGGGGATGAACTCGCTCTCAAAGAACTTGGAAGTAGTCTCAATATTTTCGCCAATCCGAGTGGGAATCATTTTGTCATAAAAAACCAAAAGCATACTTCCTACGAACATATTCCCACCTCTCTGAAAAAGAGTGCCATGATCCTGAATTCGACGGAACTCGCAGGACTCGTCCATCTTCCGACGCTGTATGTAAAAACTCCAGGAATTAACTGGGTAACAACACGAAAGTTCGAACCCCCTCATAACCTTCCGACCGTCGAAAGTCCGAATACTCCCATCGGAATGGCGAATTATCGTGGACATAATGAAGAATTTGGACTGAAACCCGTCGACCGAGCTCGACACACCTATATCATCGGAAAGACAGGAATGGGAAAATCAACCCTCCTCGAAAACATGATCTATACCGATATTCTGAATGGTCGTGGTGTCGCGGTCATCGATCCACATGGCGATCTGGTCGAGACAATCCTCGCCAATATTCCGAAGTCTCGAACCAATGATATCGTACTTTTTGATCCAGCGGATCAGGATTTTCCGATTGCCTTCAATATGCTCGAAAATAATCGTCCCGAACTTCGTCCGATCGTTGCTGGAGGACTCGTGTCGATTTTTAAGAAAATGTTTGCCGAGAGCTGGGGGCCACGCCTCGAATACATCCTTCGAAATGCGATTCTCACGCTTCTCTTGGTTCCAGATACGACGATGATCTCGATCCCGATGCTCCTGACGCACGAAGCCTATCGGAAAAAAATCGTAGCCAAAATCGATGATCCGATTCTCGTACAATTTTGGACTCAAGAATTCGAGAAAATGAGCCCGAGCATGATGAGTGAGGCCGTGAATCCGATCCTGAATAAGGTGGGGCAGTTTCTCTCTTCCCCAATTCTCCGTAATATTCTCGGCCAGCCAAAAAATCCATTTTCTCTGCGGTGGGTGATGGATAATGGAAAGATTTTTCTCGTGAATCTCTCGAAGGGTCGTATCGGTGAGGATGCGAGTGCCCTTCTGGGAGCCATGATGGTGACAAAATTCCAGATCGAAGCGATGACGCGAGCAGATATTCCAGAGACGGAACGGCGTGATTTTGGACTCTATGTCGACGAGTTCCAGAACTTTGCGACTGATAGTTTCGCCACCATTCTCTCAGAAGCTCGGAAATATCGCCTCTCACTCACCATGGCAAACCAGTATATCGCGCAAATGGCAGAAACCGTTCAGGGGGCAGTCTTCGGAAATGTGGGTACTATTCTCTCGTTTCAGGTCGGATATCATGATGCTGTGACACTCGCGGAAGTATTTGGAGGCGAAGATATTATCACCCCACAGGATCTTACGAATCTGCGGAAATACGATATCTATACGAAACTCCTGATCGACGGAATGCCTTCGAATGTATTTTCAGCCACTACCTTCGCCCCCTTACGAGAACGATTCGATGTTCCACCACAACAGTCCCGTGATGTCCTCCTGAAGGTCAGTCGAGAAAAATACACGAAGAAAAAAGATTTCGTCGAAAAAAAGATATTCGAAAATGTGAATAAAATCCGTGACGAAGAGAAAAAATACAAGCAGGAACAAGAAGCCTATAAAGAACGAATGAAGGAGGAAAAAGCGAAGAAACAAGATCAGAAACCACGAAGCACTTAGCATGAGTTGCAATCTTCGAAAAATCATTATTATCTAGAAAATAATTCTTCCTATGTACAAATTTATCATTCTTTTTCTTATAACAAGCCTCGGGATTATAGGGATACTCGATGTGTCAGCGGGGGATGCGATTCGTGATTCTGATACCAATCTGCGTGATATCAATATCGGAAGTACTGGGAAATCGAATTCTCTCATGGATACTTTCATCGAACCGATTCGAAGTTTTTTTATTACCCCGAATTCAGAATGAGGTGAAGGAATCTATAATACATTTGTCGGGATTGCCTTTCAGATAAAGAACTTTTTTATCTATGCTGCCGTCTTGTTTCTGATTATCCCGATTATGAAACTCTTATTTTCGAGTGGAGGGGATGAAGACGTGAAAAAATGGAGAAATAGCATTATCTGGGTAACTGTTGGGATATTTTTTATGCAGATTGCCTTCTCGGTATGGAATACTCTCATTATCAAGAATCCAACTGGCACCGTGGGTGCTAGTCTCGCTTGGCAAATGTGGATTAACATATTTCTTCCCTTGGTAAGCCTTCTCCAAATGCTCGCTTCACTCGGTTTTCTCTTCATGATGATTTATGCTTTTTATGTGATTGTGACGGGTGGAGGAGACGAAGAAAAGCTGAAGAAAGGAAAAAATATTGTCATCTATGCTATTATCGGCTTTCTCCTCATTCGGCTGCCGAAACTCATCGTAACGACTATCTATGGAGAACCGGACTGTAAGGGTGTAGGCCCTTGGGACCTGGTTACGATCGGAAGCTGTAAACTCACGAAT
>CAZDFE010000046.1:0-7954 GCA_964504755.1 uncultured Candidatus Peribacteria bacterium | reverse complement strand
CCATTGAATTATTAATTGTTCGTTTTTAATTATTCATTACAGAGGACGGTTCCACCCAAGTTTTCTGAAAAAATCAGAACAACTTCATTATGTGATCGTTTTTCTCTTCTGGACGCCACTCCAGCCTCGACGAAAAACAAAATCTGAGATAACTATATAAAGAAGCGCGGAAAATGCAAAGATTTTTCTCGAAAAAAAGCACGAATATTTGCAAAATAAAATCGATTGTGAAATACTAGCATTATCACGTTCTACACAATTAGAAGCGGTCTTCGGAATTATTTTGGTTTTTGGGCCCGTTTTTACATTTCCATCATTTTATCTATTTTTTTATGTCCTCTTTTGCGAGTTCTGCTTCTCCTGATCTGGTTCATTGGCACGCTGAAGTCCCTACCCATCTGATTCGTGGTGTTACTGGCAATATTATGCAAGCCGTGCAAGAAGCTGCGAATGAAGCCATATATCATACGGAACAGGCTTTATTCGAAGCGAAGGAACTCTTCGTAACAGCTGAACATTCTGCGGAAGCGATCGCCGAATATTTCGGGATTCACCCATTCCAGCATCAGTTTTTCGGAAATCTCATCGGCACGACACTCGTGCTTCGATCCGACGGTCATCTCGAAATCCATCGTGAAGGTCAGGAAAAGCATACGACATTTCCGGTAGTAGCTCGCGTCGCATAATTTTATTTTCTAAGTCTTAGGAATATGGCAGGAGAAATAATTGATAACTGAACTGAAAGACTTCCTCTTGGATTTCAGAAGTTAGATAGTGGAACACTATCAGTATCTAATATAGGAGATATAAAATATACTAAATATAGCTATAATGGCAAAATTCTCCCTATTCCAATTCTTGGTGCAAATCCTGAAAGAGCAATTACCAAACTCTCTGCACATATAGAAAAATATAGAACTATTCAAAATGAATGTAAAACTGATCTTATTCAGTTATGAAAAGATTGTAAAGCATACCCAATATCGTCAGGTACAAAAATAAATCTTGCTATAGATAATGCTCTTCCTTGATTTCAGGATTCAACTCTATCAGATTCAGGTGTAATTCGCAATATTATCGGATTAAATCAATATACTTCTGAACAAGCTGATGCAATTGTTGATGCTATGAGGGGAAGTAATTTACTATCGTATGATCCCGATTGAAGTAAAATAAAAAATTCATTTGCAGCTCACTTGGCACAATTCTTAAACACAACCGCAACGGGAATGCAAGTCGCCAGAAAATAACCACCCTCTCGGTGGTTTTTATTTTGCATTTTAATTTCGTCATTTTGCATTATAATGCGCGCATGCAACTCACGAAAGCCCTTCTCCATACCACTGACGCCTATATCAAGAAACTCTCAGAAGCAGGAATTCACACGGTTTCGGATTTTCTCCACCTCTATCCGCGCGACATCGAAGATAAGAGTGATGTGGGTACGCGTTTTTCTCTCGTGAATATCACCGAGAAACAAGCGATCAAATGTACGATCGAACTCCTCACGAGCGAGGTCACACGCAATAAAAAACTCCTCATCAAAGCGGTTCTGACCGACGCGGATGGCATCCATGCGGAAGCCGTGTGGTTCAACCAACGCCTGATTCTCCAGCGTTTCGCAACGGGAGATACCGTCCTCATCTACGCAAAGCCAAAATACGAATACGGTCGACTCTCCTTCCCGAGTGCTGAGATCGAACACTACCATGATAAGCGTCAGGAAGTTGTTCCCGTGTATAGCGATGTGAACTATATTCCTGGCACGTGGATCCGAGAAAAAATGGGACTCCTGAAATGATATATCGATACGCTCGAGCCCACCATTCCAGAAGCGATTCGAACGAAAAAATGACTGCCCACACACGCAGAAAATGTCAGGCATATTCACTTTCCTCACTCGATCGATGGATTCGAACGAACGAAGTCAGCTCTCGGGTATGAGGAATTGTTCGGATTCCAGATGATCGGTATCGAGAAAAAACACGAAGCCATAAAATCCTCAGAATGACTCGCGCCCGCAACTCCGCTCGATACAGAACTCATCAAGTCTCTCATTGCTGATCTTCCCTTTCCGCTCACGAATAAGCAAAAAATTGTATTGTTCCAAATCCTCAAAGATATGGAACATCCCTACGCAATGGCTCGCCTCCTCCAGGGAGACGTTGGAACGGGAAAAACGGTGGTTGCCCTGCTTGCGGCAATGCACTTGATACTGAAGAACCGTAAAACCATTGATAATTCTCATGAAAATAGAGAAGAAAAAAATTGATCTTTAGAAACCCATCTTTCAGGAGGGTGAGGTAGTCTCCAAGTAGCGATCATGGCTCCGACAGAAATTTTGGCGCGCCAGCATTTTGCTGGGAATGAAGCCTGGCTCATGCAGTGGGGCATTCGAGTCGATCTCCTCGTGGGTTCCCTCACTCCCCGATTGAAGGAGGATGCTCGCGAACGCCTGAAGTCAGGACAAACCGATATTATTTTTGGCACGCATGCTCTGATCCAGGATTCTGTTCAGTTCCAGAATCTCGGCTTCGTGGTCGTGGATGAACAACACCGATTCGGTGTCGAACAGCGAAGAGCACTCGAAGAATATTGCTCATCCCAAAATTTTCTCCTCAAAGATAAAGAAGCTACAGAAACACCAACAATTCCCCTCTCCTCTAGTAGAGGGGCTCGGGGTGAGGCCATTGTTCCACATCGACTCAATATGACAGCGACTCCGATTCCCCGCACGCTCGCTCTCACGATCTATGGCGATCAGGATGTGAGTGTACTCGACGAGTATCCTGTGGGGCGAAAACCGATTCATACCAAAGTCATCCGGGAAGACCAACGTGTGGAAATGTATCGTTGGATCGCGGAAGAAGTCCGAAATGGTCGTCAGGTCTACTGGATTTCTCCACTCGTGGGAATATCCTCACCCCAACCCTCTCCTGTAGGAGAGGGAGTTTCGACTTCCCCTTCTCTGAAGGAGAAGGGGCTAGGGGATGAGGGGGAAGACATCGCCTCAGCCGTCGAAATGCAAATCACCCTCTCTTCGATTTTCCCAAACCTCACGATCGGTCTCATCCATGGCAAAATGAGTGGAAAAGAAAAAGATCGAGTGATGCAGGAATTCTATGAAAACAAGATTCATATTCTCTCTTCCACTTCGGTCGTCGAAGTCGGCGTGAATAATCCGAATGCTACGATCATCTGTATCGAAGCGGCCGAGCGATTCGGACTTTCTCAGCTCCATCAGTTCCGCGGTCGCGTCGGTCGTGGGGAACATCAGTCCTATTGCTACCTCTTTACGACGAAGGAATATAAGAGTGAACGCCTCCGTGCCATGGAGCAAACGAATGACGGATTCGAACTCGCCGAAATCGATCTCGAACTGCGTGGCCCCGGCGAAGTCTACGGCGTGCGTCAGTCGGGAGTTCCTGATTTTCACTTTGCCGATCTGCGTGATATGAACCTCATTTCTGAGATTCGAGAAGATATCGAAGAATGGATGAAATGAAAAAGTCAAAAATAGATTTGCAAATTATAATAATTAGTGGATTATACAAATATTAAAAATAACATCATATACATGTCCACACTTTCCACTGCCCTGCAAGAATTATATACCGAAATACGTACTGATGATACAAAAAAATCTCCAACAACAATTACAATAGATACTACACAAATAGAATGAAAAAATCTTACGGAAAGAGAAATTCAGGAAATGAATGAAGTATTGGAACAAGAAGCACAGAATAAAGCAGTACAGGAAAGAATTTCTCAGATTGCTCAAAGCGTATATAAAGCCATTGACGGAATCTGGAAAAATATCCAAGATAAAAATAAGAATCAAGTGATGGAAATTCTGAATACAGAATTAGATATTTTCGAACCTTGCGATGAATATCCTCAGAACCAAAAGTATCTTGATACAGCGAAAAATTCTCTCGTTTCACTTGCAGTGAGTAAGAATATGTCAGATTTCTTTGAGTTACTTCTCAGGATATTCTGAATTCAAGTATGTTTTTTACGATTAACTCAAGGAAATATTCCATTGCGATATCCAGAAAGGGCACTCCTCAAGATAAATATAAAGAAATGAGTCCTTCAATCATAAAATAATACAGAAATATGTTTTTAGAAAATTATCTCAAAACCCTCAAATCCTCTGGCCTCGAACGCCGTATTCCCAATATTTCCGAAGAAAATGCGGAATGTATCAAGAACCTGATTCGAGAGAAAAAACCGAGACATATCCTCGAAATCGGCACTGCGAACGGTTATTCCACCCTCCAGTTCATTTCTGCTCTTTCTACCATATCTTCTCCCCCTGAAAAGGGGGAGTGAGAGGGGGTTTTCCAAAAAGAAATTCATGACAAGAAAGAATCTTCGATTACCACGATCGAATACGCCTGGAATGCACACATCGAAGCGGTCGAACACTTTCGCAATTGCAAAATAAAACATATTCATGCCATCTGGGGGGATGCGAAGTCCGTGATTCCCACGCTCGCAGATCGATATTTCGATTTCGTCTATATCGATGCGATGAAGCGCGAGTATCTCGACTATCTCCTCGCTTCCCTTCCGAAGATGACACCCGATGCCCTCATCGTGATCGACGATGTCGAGAAGTTTCGCGATAAGATGGAGAACCTCTACGCATGGCTTTCCGATCATCATATTCCCTATACACTGGAGAAAACAGATATCGATGATAGCATTATGATTTTGGAAAGAAAATCATTTCCCTTCTCAGAAGACGTTCGATAAATTCTTTTATTATGAGAACTATTCTCACTAAAATCCTTGCAATTTCTACAGATTTTTCTATACTGTTGGCATAAATTTTTATTCCCTCGAATCTCGAAATTTATACTTATCACTTATATATATTTCTATGTCTCTCAAAATTTCTACCGATGCTTCATTTGTTGAATCTATCGCCACTGGAGTTACGCTCGTGGATTTCTGGGCTGAGTGGTGTGGGCCTTGTCAGATGATGCTTCCCCGCCTCGAAGAGCTCGCGACTAAAGTTGAAGGAAAGGCAAACGTTATGAAGCATAACGTCGACAGCGATCCTCAGATTCCTTCTCAGTTCCGCATTATGAGTATTCCGACGATTATCGTCTTTAAGGACGGTCAGCCCGTGGAAAAATTCATCGGCGTTCAGGATGTTGCAACGCTCGAAGCGGCGGTAGCGAAGCATGTATAGTTTCCGAGTCTAAAAAAATCCAAAATACACATTGGAAGTCGTTTTCTCACGATCCGCCAATGTGTTTCTGTTTGTATAGTAATTATCCCTCTCTATGTCCCACGAATTCTACGATATTCTCGGAGTGGCGCGCGAAGCCTCTGCTGATGAGATAAAAAAAGCCTACCGAAAAAAAGCAATGGAACTCCATCCTGACCGTCATGGTGGCGATAAAGCAAAAGAAGCAGAATTCAAAAAACTCAATGAAGCCTACTCGACTCTTTCTGATCCTACGAAAAAAGCAAACTACGACCGATTCGGAACTGCCGAAGGTATGGGAGGTGGATTTGGCGGAGGATTTCAGGGAGGATTCGATGTGGATCTCGGCGATATTTTTTCTTCGTTTTTCGGATGAGGATTTGGTGGTGGCAACGGACGAAAACGCGCCGAAGTCGGCGACGATATCGAAATCAAGCTAAAAATATCACTCGAAGATGTGATCCGTGGGTCGAGTCGGCTCATCGAGTTCGATCGACAGCACGCGTGTGAGCACTGTCATGCGACGGGCGGAAAGACAAAAACCTGTGATACCTGTCATGGAACGGGGCAAGTTCGTGAACGAGTGCAGACGGTTTTTGGGGTCATGGAACAAGCTCGGGTGTGTCATACCTGTAACGGCGATGGAAAAGTTATCACTGAGAAATGTGAACACTGTCACGGCAAAAAATATACCAAAGAACGCATCAAAAAAGATATCGAAATCCCCGCTGGCATCGAACATGGTATGAGTATCAAGATTCGTGGCGAAGGCCAGGAAGGTCGAGATGGGAATGGAGACCTCTATATCACCTTCGAGGCGCCAACACGCGAAGGCGGGCTCACCCGTGATGGAGCGAACCTCCACTACGAAGTGAAGCTTTCTCCCGCAGAAGCTGCGATCGGAACGGAGAAAATCATCGAAATCCCCATTCTCGGACGCAAGACCTTCACGATCAAGTCAGCCACACAGCACGGCGATACTCTCACCTTCCGTGATGAAGGCATCATGCGTCTCGATCGGAAAAATATGAAGGGAGACCTCCATATCCACTATGCGATCGATATTCCTCATAAGCTCTCGAGCGAAGAAAAAAAACTCTACGAAGCCCTCCTCCATATCCAGTGAGGCAAAAAGGCAGAGAAATGATTTTTCGAAAGTCTGTTCGGAGAATAGATATACTATACTATAAATAAATTAACTTGCACTTTTGTATTTTTCGATATGATGTGTGAGTTATTTTTATAATAGATACAACATGAGAAAAACAACACTACAAGAAGACCTCGAAGCTATAGATATGAATGTCTTATGGACTTCTTGTAACTGAGAAGATTCTATTTTTGATGCTACTAAAATAAAAAAATTATGAACAGCTCTGAAAGAAGCAAAAGGTACATCCACTCTTCTTGAAGTATATAAAGAAATGCTCCGAGTTCAGATGTTGCGCCATGCATTTCTTTTTCGACAAATAGATACCACCCTCTATGGAAATGCTTCACAACGATGGACTCAATTCTTGAAAACAAGAATTGCAAAAGTGGATCCACATTTTATTATTGAAGGTGACACAGAACATAAATACCGAGAAATAGAAGAGCAACTTGTAGCATTACATGAATTATTCTGCAAGTACTGGGAAGAAATTGAAATGATGCAATGGGTTAATATTCACAGAGATAATACTCAAAAAACAAAACATGGAGCTGGAAAGCGAATTACTAGCGCTATATTTACAGGGGGATATCCTTATAAGGGGGATATCAACCAAGGAGTAAATATTGGCGATTGATTTATGAGAGGCTTAACAAAAATCGAAGGAGAACTTCACCAATACCAAGCATTGGAAGGAGAACAAAAAAATACAGAATTCCTTGCATCAATTATTTCTCAATTTAATAAAATATGTAGTACTATCACTCATCTTAATACCGATGATTGAGATCGTGAATTAATTCGTAAATGCGTGGCGCAAATTCGAAAAATTCATGGCTTGATTACTATTTTAGACAGAAATAATCTCCATACTAACCTCGCTGAATTAATTTCATCATAAAACAAGGTATGCCAACTTGCTTTTCTCCCCTCTTTTATATACTAGAGAAAATATCATTTTCCTCTATGTCTACTTCCTACGCTGATCTCGTGAATGTCTCTTCCTTCGGAAAAAAACGAGAAGATACCTTTAATCCCGAACGTGGAGACATCGCATTCTACTGTCGCGACTGTCGGAAAATCATCAAAGCCATACGCCTCGAGCCTCAGAAAATCGGAAAAAAAGTCCGTGAATACCTCTACGAGTGTCCTATTTGCCAAGGACGAAATGTCGCAATCGGAACCGAAAATGGACTCAAAGAGCACTACGACCGAAAGCACTAATACTTTATCTTATGAATCATATAAGCTTCAAAATAATAATTTCATGTATTGTATTCAATCTATTTGCTACTAGCGCTGTGGCAACTGGATGATTGAAGATACCTAATAATTGTGATAATTTATTTCCAAAAGAACTAAGAGAACAACATAATTCTGTACAATATAGAACAAACTACACTACATGTATAAACAATTATAATCAGTACATATCAACTCTTGAGGAAGTTATTACAGACTGGGAGGAAGCAGAAAAAACAAATACATCTAAAGACTGGAATAAGGTAAAAGAATGACTACAAAATAATTACTCTTTAATGAATAGTTATGGTGAACTATTAACTGACTGGTTTAAT
>CAZDFE010000045.1:0-7990 GCA_964504755.1 uncultured Candidatus Peribacteria bacterium | reverse complement strand
GTTCGCGGGACCTCTATCGCCGTATCGAAAACGGGAACAACTATCGGGCTTGCCTATGGAACAACTCCAGTATCACCTACTCCAAGATGGAATATATCAGGCGTGCTTGGAGTTGGACCCAATGGAACGAAAATGACGATCGTCGATAGCACTATACCAACAGGATCCGCAAAAATCCACTGTGAGATAGGATCATCGAAAACTATTGCCAATCTCGAGATGAAACCCGGTAATATCTACGATATGCCTTCTGGTACCTGGACCTGTCCGACAACTCTCACGACAAAAACTACCGATCAGCTCTACACCGAGAATCGATGGATCGCGAGGAATACCCTGAAAGACCTCGACTATATGAGTGGAGTTCTCCAGAATCCAGGTCTCCCATCTCTAAAAATCGGAAAAATCACGAATGAATATACTCTGAGTTTCCCGACGACTCCGCTCGAGAAAAATACTATCTGTTTACCAGGTGAGAAGTTCTTCGCACAAACTCTCGGAATGACTCAAAAATTCGATCCCTGTAAAACCATCGCCTTCGCGGATTATATACACGGGGGTAGTTCAGTTGATCATCCATTAATATGAAATGATAATACTATAATAGTACTTAAGAAAGATCCCACTTCTCTAACTTGGGATACCGATAAGGGTTATTACTTTATTGATAATGGAGATAATATATATGCAGAAAGTAGTGATTTATCGACGCTTTTGCCAAAGATTCGGGGGAAAAAAATAACTATTATTGTGTCAAGTCTATTTACCGGAACCAGTTCAAATAATAGATTTTTACTTGACTTATGAGATCAACAATTTTATCAAGATAAAATAACGTGAAATTGGGTATGTGTAGAAAAGGGTATAACCACTCCATGTACACCATGGCTTATTGTAGATTGAAATAAAATTACTACAAACATAAGTACCTCCAATGGCATAAATAAATTCATTTTATGAAACAAATCGTGATGAGGTCGCCAATTAAAAGGATATATAAAGGCAATCTATATAAACAACTAATTAGTAAAAAAGACTCAATTCAAATTGAGTCTTTTTTACGCGCATGGATATAGTTAATTTTTATCCACCATTATCATTCACGGTAACCGATGTCGAAAAAGGTGTACATCCTCATGCATTACATACAGTACCTGATATAATATAAATCTCTGTATGATATTCATCTTCAGTGGTACCAGTAATTAATCCAGTCGATGGATCAATACTAAATTGCATAGTATATGCAGAGGAATTAGCATCTTTCGTTGATTTCGTAACACTGGTTATAGTATAGGTTACTGATGTTCCATGAGCATTTACCAGGGGCATAAGAGTAATATTTGTTCATCCGCCATTATCAAAAGTAGTATTTGGTGTATACGATATTGTTGGTGGCAATATAACAGGTGCCTTCACTTCTATACTCACATTTTGTGTATAGACTTTCGTCACTCCGTATACATTCGTTACAGTCGCTGTAACAGGAACCGTATAGGTACCTACTGGAAGACTCGGATTATTTATCTGAAGCGCAGTTCCTGATATTCGGAAATCTGAACTTGACGTCGTATAGGTACACGGTATGCCTTCTGCCTGTGCACACGAGAGTGTACTTACATTTTGTCCGACGGAGAGCGAGCCTGCCGTGAGAGTAGCTGTACCCGAGAGGTTTATAGCAGTGGGTGTCGAGAGAACTGGAGAGGTAACTACCAGACTGAATGTTGTGGTAGCAACCCCACCCTTTCCATCGTCCGCCTTATATCCTATATTAGAATAGCTTCATGGGAGAACTGACGTTGTCCATGAAAGCGTGCGAGTCGCAGGATCAAACGAGAATCCACTCGGAAGAGTACCTACCAGGGAGTAGGTAAGAGCATCACCATCATTATCGGATGTATCTGGAAGAACGGTCGATCCAGCAACTCCAGCAGTGAGAGAAATCGGAGCAATCGTGTTAAATGCTACAGGAGTTTGATTCGAAAGGGCAAGAGTGCGAAATGATACTACAGGAGTAGACTTTTGAGTCAAAGTATTCGTTGCACCATTATAGGTCATATAGGTAAAATAATACGTATATGGAGTATTTGGAATGAGTGAATTCGAAGATACAATAGTTCCTGATGCGTCTTTGACAACCAGTATTGGAGTCACGTTGAATCCAGTAGGATTATCCCTATCAGTAATAATAGGAAGTGGAACTGTGATGCTTGTCGTGGTAATAGTCGAAGCCCCACCTGAAGTGATAGTTTCAGGCGTATCGGTAGGAGTGGGAGGCTGTTTTATCTCAGGAGTGACTGTAACAGACACAGTTGCTGGGGCAATAGAGTTTGTCCTACCATCATATGCATAATATGTGAAAGTATCTGTTCCAGAAAAACCAGATTTCGGGGTATAGAGAAGATTACTTCATGAACGTGTGACTGTTCCATTCTGTGGTTGAGTAAACGTTCCTATGCTTAACGTAGCTTTCTCAGGATCAATATCATTTCCTAACACATTCAGAGACACAGGGGTTCCAAAAGTGGTAGTAGCACTATCTGGATTTGCAATTGGCGACTTATTCGCAGAAGTAATAACAAGGATACATGTGCGCTTCTCACTTCGAGCAATATATGGAGTACGTGGAGCAGAGTTTACTGCAGCAGGGGCTGCCAATGCAGAACCAGGAGCATTTACTACAACGACATCGATTCTATTTTCTCCTTCAAAATTCAATTCTCCTGCATCAATCAGGGCACCATTTGTGATAGCACGTTCTGGTTTCCCATTGAT
Organism: uncultured Candidatus Peribacteria bacterium; assembly: GCA_964504755.1. Taxonomy (GTDB): domain Bacteria; phylum Patescibacteriota; class Gracilibacteria; order BD1-5; family UBA2023; genus CAZDFE01. The sequence goes on along the minus strand of CAZDFE010000045.1, from coordinate 5,215 downwards.
AGACATGTAGTATAGTGGCCTGGTTACATTGCTCGAAGCACTGAATTGAATCTGATATTTACCATTAGAAAGCTGAATCACAGAGAGGTTTTCTACTGGATTTGGTACCGTGACATCCGCTTTCTCGAGAGTATTGCTCAGACGCGTATTATAATACTGGGTTCCTATAGTACCCATAGAGGCAGCATCCGAAATGGTTCATGTTCACGTATCTGACATAGTTGCAGATATTCTCCCTTTGAGATCCATCATTCACTGTTCTGATCAATGTCTCCAAGTTGCTGTATCTATCCCCGCCATAACACCATAATCGGTAGTAATAGACGATTGAGATACATATCCCCGTGCAAACCAAGCCAGCTTCTTCGATATTTTTGCACCCACCTCCGCAGTTATATTTTTCTGATCTCCATTCTGATTGAACATCACATTCCATCGATTCTGATCCGTAGTATGTTTATATCAAAATCCATACGTGATATAGTCTTTTTCTCCTGTGAAATCATTTTTTGTATGTTTATACCCCAAACGAGTCATAAGACTTCCTTCCCCCATTCTCAATATTGCATCTCAGAATACTCATGTACTTGTATTTCCGAAAAAGTTCGTTTGTGCCACCTGAAGGTCATTCCCACTATAACTAAGCTTAACATCAGGAGATGTATCAGACCATTTTATGGGCACAATCTTTTCTTCGACAGATAGTCGAACATTCGAAGCATGCTCTCTAAGTGCATACACATTGAAAGAAAGGGTTTCTGAAGCTCTCATATCTGATAATCCGATAAATGCTCGATATGCTGTACCCCGAGAGTCAATTGGATCTTTAACCCCCAATCCTCTCTCAACATCGAAACGAGCTCCAGAAACACCAGCTATTATATTTCCATACTTCAGAGCATGACCACCAACCAAAGTGGCATTTATATGATTCTTATTCCCCTTCACTGCCACCCCTGCTCATGAATTCCCTGCGTCATTCAAAAATACTCCACTCACATTAGCACCTATACCATATTTCTTACTCGTTCAGACTCATACCTGAGTATCTCATAAAGACATAGTTCCTAGTCCAAGGAGTGCCGTTGGAGATTGATTACATGCGAGAGATTCACTGAGAGAAGCATCTGGGGCAGTATTACAGAGAGTGTTAATTCTTGCTTGAACACCTGCTTGAGCACTTCCCAAAGGGGAGTTTGCCTGTATAGGATCCTGAGCTTTTACAGGAGCTCCCGATAGACCAATTGCCGCAGCGAGTCCGAGTGCCAGTTTCCGAATACTCATAGAAGAAAAATTACAAATAACGCGGTTATTGTACGAATTTTCTCATTTTGTCAAAATTCTTTATAATATATTTATAATTTGTCAATCTATTTCTGCAAAAATATCGGTGGATCGGTCAGAATACGACCATCGTATTCGATAATTACCGCATGTTTCGGATACTCTAACGCACGAGGAGAAAGAGCAGTATGACCGAGTGTATTCACGAGTTCCATGTATCCCTTTCTGATTTTCTCGAAATCATAATCTTCTGGATTACTACACGCCGTGACATAGAATGGACAAACTCCGAATATAGATTTTCCGATCGTATTCAGTGAGAGAACCATCCCATGGATATAGAGCTGATTATCACCACTCGAGAGGATGGATCGCTCAGCGAAAAGATTCGCATGGATATCACGCACTGACTGGTGGATGCGAATATTTCCCCCATTGCCCGCAGCATCCGTCAGTGCTATAATCACGTACGGAACATCAGGATCCAGTGGAATAGTATCCGTGATATTGACATCCGCACCGATCACAACAATCGTTCGTTTCGTATCGAATGAAGTAGCATCGATCGATATCGGATCATCTCGTAAAATAGTATAATCCACATCAGCATAGGCCGTACGATTACGAGAGAGAAGAGCCACATTTTTTCGGATCGTATTCCAGATATCGGTACGAACCTCGAGTGAGGTATCGACACCGAGTGAACGCTGTGTCATATTGGATTGACCGAGAATCTTCAGGGCCGACTGATGTATGAGCGCGGTTCCGAGATTACCATTCGAAGATGGATAAATAAAACGCCAACCATTCGCTTCATAAGTAATATACGACTGGTACGTGACCGTATCTGGAGGAGATCCTGCAGGAAGATACTCTCCACTAAAGCCCGAAGCCATAGTGGCAATAACGACTGGGAGCACGCTGGTGCCAATACGATTCCAGTTACATTCTTTCCCAGTATGAGGACTGTAGGCCTCCTTCGTACACAGTGGTGTCGGATTACTAGAAGAAAAATTCGCGAACGAAGCGACACTATTATCTCCTACATTCAGTCCATAGATGGGCATAACGGTTGGGTTCGATTCGGAAGAGAGATTCACGAGTGACGCTCAGAAGTCCATACGTTGACCGACGAGAATATCTCCGACCACAGCAAGACTCGTCGTATACCATGGAAGAAATGTGATCGGTGAGCCAATACTTACATGAGGAAAGATACTGATCGTACCTCCAGCATCTTGATAGAGTACCTGTTTCATACTCAGAGAACTCGTAGGACTCGTCGGAACATAGGAAGAAAATCCATAACGAATCGTTGGCATGATCGCGAGTGAGAGCCAATGAGTCGTTGGACTATCACTTAACCACCCTTTAGTTGAGCTATCCCATACCGATCCTGAGGCATCCAGAGCAACGCCAGGACCATATGATACAAAGGGTATTCCATCTGAGCCAGTATACTGAACATCCTTGAGCTGATCATCGTATTGTATCTGTATGAAGCCCTGGGGAATATTCCCATACTGATCTCGAAATGAAAAGTCGAAATTATAGTATGACTTTCCATCACCTACCAGATTCGAGCCATATTGTTTCAGGATGGAAGGAGTCAGAGTAGCGCCATCTGGACATTTCGGATCGAATGGATCATATCCACAAAATTTTCCATGCAGGAGATTCGATGCATTCGGATGGAGTGTGTTCGATGGAACACCCCCTGTAACCGTATATGAAAAACTTGTTTCACTCTGATTCGGATCACGAATCGTGATAGTATATTCTCCCGCATGAGAAAAATCAAGAGTATGTATCGTCGTATCATTATACATTCGAGATCCTCATGGGTACCCTATCGGAAGCACTTCGATACTCCATGCTCCATCAGACATCCGGTCTTTGCCCGAGAGGGTACGAGCAGTCATATGATTCGCAGAGGAGGTATCCCCTTCTGTGAATACTGTTGGACCCAAAGGAAGAAAAATCCCAGAAAAAGAAACAACACCTATATAGGTCGAGATCGTTCCAGAAAGCGTCGTCGTACTCGGATAATAGAATACCTTCTTATCGAAGATAATATCACCAATCGTCTCACTCCATCCCGTACCCGAGAGAAAACATGGAAGCGTGAGCGATGCGAGAGATTGTACACCACAATCGATATCCACTCGATATCCTGGAGCATCGAATTGTACCCATCCCGCACCCGTCAGATAGAATGAACCAGAAAAAGTTTCAGTATCACGATTGAGTCGAGGAGGTGTGGAGGGATATCCGAAGAGATCATCCGCGACATCGAAATATACCCCATTATTTGCACCCGTGAGGGTGATCGTCGGACCGAGTGTAAATACAAAAGAAGCGGATACTGTAGTAAAATATCCGAAAAAGATAGGAACCATTATGAACAATAACCGAAACAGGCGATTCATAATACATAGATAACGTACCTCCACCCTATCATATTTCTAGAAAAAATGCGAATTTTCAGATACTTTTGTTATTGTTTTGTCATTTGTACACACGGAAACTGAAGTCCAGTATTCCGTAGACCCGAACATACTGAATAGTCCTTATTTTCTCGAGCATACTTCATGAGTATCATATCATGACACTGATTCTTTAGGCTGATATCTTGGATTTTTTCACATTCATCGACATTCCCCTGTGCCACAATCAGCTGAAATGCATTCGTATCAGTCTGACGAACGGTTGCTGTCAGGCAGGACATCCGCTTCTGAGCATCGCGCATCGATTCACAGAGGGTACTGTCTGATGTTTTCATCGCCTTTTGGAATAAGATAGCATCGACACAGGCGTTCCGCTGTTCGGTTGCATAGATATTCTCACACAGAGTTGCATCACTTCCAGCGATAGCATTTTGGTATGTCTGAGTATCAGAAGTATCCCGATATGTTTTTTTGCATGCGGAACGAAAGTCCTCATGCAGCGTCTGGCAAAATTCAGGAGAAATCTGTCCACTCACACTCATGGTTTGCAATCGTTTCTCATCGACTGATTTCTGACAGTTGAGTCGCAAATGTTCCTCATGGATAGCATTACACGCGTCACGATCGGCCTTCGACTCAGCTCGAGTCAGAACGATCCCATCCTCACAGTTCGATCGTGAACCTGAATCACTCAATCACTGACAGAGTCCTATATCTCACTGTTGTTGCGCCACTGTTGCCTGAATCACATCTCGACAACGCACTTGCAGGGATGCATCAGGAATAAGTACACATCCAGTAGCGCTCATATTGGAAATCGCATCATTATAGAGAATATTCGCATTCGCTCCGGTTTGCTTCTGGAGTGATAGCGATTCCGCATATGTCATGGGAATTTGTTTTTCCTGTGGACGAAATGTCCATATCCCCGTCGAAACATCCTTCGAAGGAGATAATACCCAGAAAAGAATGCCTCCAATTCCAACACAGATAAGAAAAAATAAAACGTATTTCGGCATAAAAAAGATACTGAATATATCAGTATCTTAGAGAAAAAAGAAATGAAAGCAAGGAAAGCTCTGTTTTCTATTTGCACGTGATGCAAATTCTTGCACAATGACGGATTCTCGAAAAAAATTCTCCCTATTCTTCTCCTCTTATCTGCGGATACATCGAACATTCGCAAGCTCTGATACTTCCCCACCGACGAGCTCGAGACCAGTATCATCATACTGCCATGTATATTTCTCGGTAGCATAAGCACCACTGGTTCCATCCATGTACGATCCATTTCGATAACTCATACCGAGATGCAACACGATCGGACGCACTCCGTAGATATCCTCACGCGTCGATGACCAGTATGATCCGAGAATACTATCCTTCGACTCCACCATCACATCCCGATCACTATCGCGATAGGCGCGGTATCCGCCATTCATCGGAAGATCGAGAAGTGATGCTACAGAAACACCATTGAGACG
>CAZDFE010000044.1:7134-8072 GCA_964504755.1 uncultured Candidatus Peribacteria bacterium | reverse complement strand
GAGTGGTGCAGAGCGTATGCTCACTATCCCCAAGTCGTACTATATCGATCTGATCGAATCGCTCGAAGCGGTGGGTGTGAAGGGAATTGCCTTCGATATTATTTTCCAGAATCGGGATCCAGATGAAGAACGATTTGCTGAAATACTCAAAAAATATAATAATATCGTGATCGCGGCAGAGTATACCTCTGCTAAGGATATCCTCAAGGATACAACGTGTAGTGTTGATGAGAATGGTGTCTACACGACGTGTCCATCGGTTCCGCGATCGGTATATGCATCGGTTCCGTGGGGATTCGCGAATCTGGATACCGTAGGGAATGACCGGCGTTCTTTTTTCTACTCACTCTCAGCACAACCGTATGCATCGTGGATTTCGACCGCCACTGGATATACCCTTCCGCTCGCACTCTATATGCGCACCGAGGCAAAAATCCCAACCGAACCACACTTTGAGCTCGAACTGACTCCATTTTTCTGACCACCGGAAAAAACATACACCGATCTCTCTCTCGGAGAAATCCTCATGCCATGAATCGGAAAGACTACCATCCAGTCACTCAAAGGAAAATATGTACTCATCGGCGAGAGCGGAACGATAATCCACGATAGTCATATATCGCCCGTTACTGGGACACTCATGGATGGGGTTGAGTCCCATGCACACGTGCTCGATGGACTCCTCCAGGGGCGTCCGACACTCGAGGAAATGCCCCCAGAAACCCTCTATGCTATTATCATACTTCTTACACTCATTAGTACCATCGTGTACTTGTTTCTTCCGAGTATACTGAGTCCATTTCTCGCGATGGTATCGCTCATTGTGGTCATAGGAGTGAGTCGTTCCTTGTATTTATATGAATGATAATTTGTTAAAATTTTTCACATATTTATCTCGGTGGGCTTAATATCATTTACTATTAAAAAAAAAAATATAA
>CAZDFE010000044.1:0-7124 GCA_964504755.1 uncultured Candidatus Peribacteria bacterium | reverse complement strand
CCGATATTTCTCTCGGTGGGATTATTCTCATTTCCGATTACATTCATCTATCGATTCTTCATTATCGACCGTGAGAAACGAAAAATTACGTCCGCATTTTCTCACTATGTGGATCCGACGGTCGTACAACAGATTGCAGATACTTCCGAGAATATTGTGCTCGGTGGGGAAGAACGGGAGTTGACACTGTTGTTTTCTGATATTGCAGGTTTTACGACGCTTTCTGAGAAATTAAAACCACTCGATCTCTTCACACTTATGTCCGCGTACCTCTCGAAGATGACGGATATTCTCACGTCGCATGGTGGGACGCTCGATAAGTATATCGGGGATGCAGTAATGGGATTCTATGGGGCGCCGATCTCCCAGGTGGATCATGCGAAGCGAGCCTGTACTACAGCGCTGGCTATGCGAGAAAAACTTCCAGAATTCAACGCTGGCCTCGTGCAACAAGGATTGGATCCTATTGATTTTCGTGTGGGAATTGCCTCTGGAAAGGTTATGGTCGGAAATATCGGATCGAGTGACCGATTTAACTATACGGTACTCGGAGATACAGTAAATCTGGCTTCCCGCCTCGAAGGAACGTCGAAAGAGTATGGAACTCATATTCTCGTGTCAGAACCAACTATGTTGGCTACGAAGGAATTTTTCCATTTTCGACAGGTGGATCGTATCGCGGTAAAGGGAAAAACCGAAGGAATCGCTATCTATGAACTAATCGCTCCTATAACTGATACACTCGATCTCTCCATCTATCGCCGTTATGAAGCAGGATTAGAGCAATATTTTGCTGAGAAATATCTCGAAGCATGACAGATATTTGAGTCCATCATGACACTCGATACTCCCGCAAATGTTATGGCACATCGGTGCCATGAGATACTCCTCGGAAAGGTACAGATCGAACATGGAATCTATGTCATGACCCATAAATAAAAAATAGCTAGCGTGAGATGAGTTCTCGTAAAAATATGAGTGCATTTTTCCAATGTTTTGTTTCGACTCGGATTTTCCGAACAGAGAGGAGTACCATATCGTGCTTGCTATCGAATCGATCGAGAAAGGCTCGAAGTTTCTCCACGGGAGTATGTTCATAAAAATCAAAGGTATAGTTCATACCAATTTTTTTCACACTTTCGATCCCGTATTCACTGAGGAGGAGTCGCGCCCGTAGGAGATCGAAGATAGCACAAGAAGCTCATTCTGAAGTGGATTCTAGTTTATTGCTTATATTCGTGATAAATGAAGATTCGACTTCATCGAGCTCTTCTGAGGTTTCGATATTCTCGATTTCTCGGTAAAAATTCAGCTTATCGAGATCCGAGAGAAATGAATCTTCAGGAATCGAAAAATCGATATCGAGATCGATTTTTACGGGTTTTTTGAGTCGTTTTTCATTCTTGATCGTTTCGATTTTTTCCTCGAGCATACGGAAGTAGAGGGTGAGACCGACTTCTTTCGACTTTCCTGCCTGCTTGAATCCGAGTACATCACCGGCACCACGGATTTCCATATCGCGCATAGCAATCTCGAATCCTGCCCCGAGATGGGAATTATTCGCGATCGTGATGATACGTTCTTTCTCGTTGGCCGCGAGTTCTCATTTTCGGTAGATGAGGTAGCAGTATCCTTGTTCTCATTTTCGTCCCACTCGACCACGAAGCTGATGGAGTTGCGCCAGCCCGAAATCCTCTGGATCGAGGATAATGATCGTATTCGCTCTGAGGAAGTTCACTCCATTTTCGATAATCGTCGTTGTGAGGAGGATGTCATGTTCTCCTTTCTTGAAGGCGTGGATTCGATCCTCGATCATGTCTCCATCCATGCGTCCGTGGGTGGTGATGATACTGAGTCGTCATTCTGAAGATATTTCAGAATCCATCTCTTTTTCTATACTTTTGGAACCAAAAGTATCAAAAGTTTCGGTGGTCAAAAAACTCGCTTCTTCTGGCTTTGCTCATCACTTTTTTGTTTTCTTCTTCGCTCAAACAGTTTCGACCCCCGAACCCCCATTTCATAGCTTTTCTTCATAATCAGAAACGAGTTCTTTCGAGATACTTTCATTACATTGCAATTTTCAGACGGAATCCTGGATGATAGATTCTATTTCTTTCTCGATCTGTTCCATTCCATTGATCCGATTATGGATGATGATGATCTGACCACCGCGCTCTTGCTCATAACGGATGGCATGCTGGATGGTGGACTCATTCCAAGCACTGACGATCGTTTCGATCGGTTTTTTCTTTTTTGGTGGAGTAGTGAGAAGTGATATTTTTTTGAGTCCTGAGAGGGCGAGGTTGAGAGACCGAGGAATGGGAGTGGCTGATAGTGAGAGAATATCGACATTGGCTCGCATTTTCTTTATCTGTTCTTTATGGCTCACCCCGAACTTATGTTCTTCATCAATCACAAGGAGTCCGAGTCGTTTCCATCGGATATCGGCCGAGAGGAGTCGATGCGTACCCACCACGAGATCCACGGTTCCTTGTTTCATCGCTTCGAGGATATGCTCGACTTCACGCGCGCTCGTCATACGAGTGAGGACTCGTACTGAGATGCCAAATGGAGCAAATCGTTCACAAAAGGTTTCATAGTGTTCGTCCGCGAGGACGAGCAAGGGAGAAATCACGGCTACCTGATATCCAGAAAGAATAGCCTTAAATATCGCATTCATCGCGACTTCGGTTTTCCCGAATCCAACATCACCCGAAAGGAGGCGATCCATCGGATTTTCACTTTCCATATCACGAAAAATCTCTTCGATCGCTGTGCGTTGGTCGAGGGTATATTCGTAGGGAAATTGTGACTGGAATTCTGTTTCTTCTTTCGGGAACTTCGCGAACATGATACCTTTCGCGAGGGTTCGTTTGCTTGCGATTTCGATGAGCTCATTCGCGATTTTTTCGAGTTCTTCATCGGTTTTTTCGAGGGTTCGTTCCCATTCTTTTCCGGAGAGTCGTGTGAGTTCTGGGTTATTTTCGCCGACGTACTTGCTGACGCGATGGATTTCGGTGAGAGGGACGAAGAGCTTATCTCCTTCGGCATAGTGGAGTTCGAGGTATTCTCGTCGGGTGTTCCCGAGTGTCTTTTCGATCACTTGATCGAATCGTCCGATCCCATGCTCACGATGGACGATATAATCCCCTGGATGGAGTGCGAGGAGGAGATCGAGATTTTTCGCGATGGATTTTTTCGAGCGAGTTCGCACGAAAATGCCCGAGAGAATATCGTCAGTCAGAATGATAGTAACTCTACCTTCATCTCCTATTTTCGGAATTTCACAGCTCTCGAGGCCCATACGATTTATGGGAATGATACTACATCCAGAAATGGCATGAAATTCCAGAAAATCACTGATGGATTTCTCATATTTTGTATAAATGCGAATAGTTGCATTATTTTTTCTTTCGTCCAGAAATGCCTTGAGCATCTCGATATTGCTGATATCAGGAATACTGACATCGAGACTCACGCTTCCGTCACGATGAAAGTCGCTATAGTGGGCTCGTGCGATCTGGCGGATGGACTCGATATCTAGATGAAAGTCACACCCGAGCAGGATAGGAGGAGTATGTGTGAGTAGATTGAGAAAGAGGGGATTGAGACTCCCATGATTTTGCTTCAGGGTACTATCTTCTTTCCTTGATTTGATCGTGTAAATATCACGGAAATTTCGTTCAGCGGTTCTTATATTTTGCTCGATGAGGCTATCAATCTCGGTATCGAACCACTCAATACTCCAGATCGAATGCGTCCATGGATCATGAATCTGGAGAATACTTCCCATACGCTTATAGCTTCCCGGAAGATCGATGCCTTCCTGATGTTCATAGCCCATTTCGATCAGACGTTCGATAACACTTTCTATGGTTTCGATATTTCCACGTTTCAGACTAAAAATACTTTTTCGTCTCAAATATTCCTCAGATCCGTCGGTTTCGAGGAGGTGTGGCCTCATATAGAACGTCCCGCTGGAGGCTTCGGTGTAATTCCAAAAATCACTGAGCGTTTCGATTTTTTGCCAACAAGTTCCTGTTATTTTTTCAGAGAAGTGCTCGATGATCTGGATATCTCGATCGCTATCGGTTATAATGATATTTTTCGCATTATCGAGAAAAAGACCCTTCAGTAGGAAGAGTCTCGCGGTCGGACAGGTGGAGTGGGAATAGGTTTGTACCATGGGAATTATACTTTCATGATTTCTTCTTCTTTGTGCTTGAGGAGGGATTCCATTTCTTTCATGGCAGCATCAATAGCTTTCTGGAGGTCATTTTCGTATGTTTTTGCCTCATCTTCGCTGATCTCCTTTTCACTTTTGGCATGATCGATTTTTTTCTTGAAATCCTGTCGAACATTTCGGATTCCTACTTTTCCTTCTTCGGCCATTTTGTTCGCGAGTTTCACGAGATCACGACGACGTTCCTCCGTGAGTGTTGGGATTTTTATCATGATAGACTCGCCATTATTACTCGGATTGAGCCCTAGGCTTGCCTCAGTAATCCCTTTTTCGATATCTCGAATCACTGTCTTATCCCATGGCTGGATAGAAATTGTCTGAGCGTCAAGTATCGATACGGCGGCTACATTCCTCAGGGGTTGACTACTTCCATATGCCATCACAAACACACCTTCGACGATTGCAGGGTTCGCGCGCCCAGCCTGAAGCTTTGCGAATTCATTTTTCATGTGTTCTTTGGCTTTAGAGAGCTCTTGTTGAAGATTCGTAAGCATAATGCTAAATATAATTATAATACAAATGTACAAATAGTGTATTCAAATTATTGCTTTCTACAAGCTTTTTTTTGACAAAGACTAGTCCCCATATATTATACCGAACGTATATTTATCCTACTAACTCCCAATATTATGAGAAGTTTTCTCTCCTTCGTGGTTTTAGCGAGTGTTACCACTTCGCTTACTACTTTTGCGGCGACTGGCGATATGGCTCTGCCAACACTTCCGTCAGCAGCTCCAACGGTTACCCCGACAGCTGTGGCAACTCCAGCAACTCCCGTTGCTACCTCTGGTACTTCGATGCTTCCGTCAGTAACTCCCGATGTGAGGACCACGAGTATGAATGCTGCCGCCACTCCGACCGTAGCATCAGCTGGCTCATCACTCGGTGAGTATAAATCAGTGAGCTGTAGTTCGAATCCGAGTTTTTCTGTCAATAGTTGTAACCAGTGTTTCGAGTCGAGTGTGAAGGTAGGAGTTCGTCTCACAGGAATTTTCGATAATTGGACCAATCCTACGACCGACGCACTTATTGCCTATAAGGATGAACAAAAAAATCCAAATCTGATCAAGTTCGGGAATAGTATATGGACATCAACTCCAGCGGATGATACCAAGGTATGGAAATATTCGAATGAGGCACAGTGGATTTCTTCTGGTACAGGAACTCGTTCACAGTTTATCCTTTCTCCTTCTTCGAAGATAAAATTCCTCGAAGCTGACTTCGGTGCTGGATTTACTCTCGATAAGACTGATAAGAAAAATGGGGAAGTAGTCGGAATGCTTCGATTCCCAGTTGTATACCATACACTGAATCTCCAGTCTGCGAGTGAAGGTGTGGCAACAACGCATTATGAATGTGTGGCCTATAAGCTCGATGCTCCTGTCGTTGCTCCAACAGGAACGGGTGCTCCAGAAGTGAAGCCAACTACTCCAGCCGATGTTACGAAAACTCAGACAGGTCCTGAGACACTTCTTCTCATCGCTGCTGCATTCTTCATTGCATTTGGTATGATGTTTGCTCTTCGTCGCCGTGTGTAATTCTGTATACATTGTATACTTTGTATGTGAGAAAAGTCGAGCCATTATGCTCGGCTTTTTTTGACACCTCGAGAAAGAAGTATATAGTACTATCATTACTCAGTAATCGTATTTACTTATGTCGTCTGATACTTCGCATCTCGAAAAAATCATTCTCGATCTTCAGAAATCTATGGATGCTCGATTCGGTCAAATCGAGGATCAGCTCGGCGATTTTCGGGATGAGTTTCATGCTGAATCACGTGCTACTCGAACCCTCTTGAATCAGGCCTTCGAACCTATCTCAGATCAGCTCGTGCATGATGGATGACAGTCTTTTGTTCCAGCCTATCCGCGCACCCATCGATAGTACTTCATCCATCGATGATCCTATACTCATTTTGGGGTATAGGATTTTTTGTATCGAGTGTCTCGATGAATCGTTCGTGAAGAAAATGTGATTAAGTTGACAAATATTATCATTTATATACTATAAACTTCGAAAAAAATGGCTGAAAAATGGGAAAATAATTGCACGAAATGAAATTATATGATAGCCTCTGTAGGAAATGGGAGAATCCTCTATCGTCTCCTTCCTAAATTTTAATTTTTCTCTTATGTTTACACGTACGATTCGTTCGCAGATGCTTCTCGGGAAGGGTGGAGTGAGGTGGGAACCTTCAGGGAGTAGTACTAACACTCTACCTGATTCCTCTGATGATATCAAAAAAGCAAAAAATAATGAAAATCCCGCAGAGGCTCTTAGAAAACTTCTTGAAACACTAAAGCTTGTTCCCCAAGATGAGACTGCAGAAGCAAAAACTGTACGAGAGAAAAACATGAGTGAAGTTCAGAAAGAACTGAATGAAGTCCTTGCTGATTCAAAGAAAAAAGAAGCAAAACTCAATGCTGATGCTCTCGAAAATACGGACTTTGCTCGAAAGTTTGGTAACCGAATCAATCTAGGAGCTGTTATTCCTTTTATCGAAGGGCAGAATGGAGGTACTATTGCTGATAAGATTCGAAATGCCTTCGAGAAAGCTCGTTCGAATACGAATCGCTCTGATGCTGGAGAGAAGACAGTAGGGATATCAGATAACTATCAGATGAAGACCGAGCTAACAGGAGGGAATAAGCTTTCAGAATATAATGCCCTTACTGCTCTTCTGGAATCCATGATGAAAAATCAGAAAGTATATGATGATCTCAAGGCTCAGAATATCCCTCTTGATCGTAAGGTTGATTCTAATAGTCTTATTGACCTTTTTACAGATTTTGATGATGATGGCGTTATCGAAGCGGTTAATGGAGTTAATGATGCGGGTCTTTGGAATAAGTTCAAATGAATTTTTACTGATCTGGAT